>JALWRU010000357.1 GCA_026994095.1 Nitrospira sp.
CATCCCGCCCACGGTCGGCATCAGAAACCGCCCAAAAGGCGGCCATCTTACATAAATGACCCGGCTGGAGCCCTTACGGTCCCAGCCGGGTCATTTGCGTTGATGGCACTAGCAGCACGATACCCTTGTCAACCAACCCGACACCCACCGCGTTATACCCCCTTGAGAGACCCATACGATCTAACCACCTCAAGGAAAATCCTCATGAATATCAACCTGCTAACCAACGCCCCCACCGAAGACCGTCCGGTGCTGGGACTTAAAAACCACCTGCTACGCACCACTTTGCTGGCCATTGCCACCGGTATGATGCTGCTGGCCCCCACCGGGTACGCACTGGCGCAAGACATCGGCGTGACCTCCACGGTGCAGGAGTTCGACGGCAACGCCGACGTGCTGCGCGACCAGATTCGCCCCCGCCCGGACCAGGATGTGGTCAACTCGGCGTTGATCTTCACCAACCCTACCAACCGGGCGTCGGCAGTCAAATGTGTGGTGCGCAACCACCGCGGCAACGTCGTCGGTCGGGGCTGGACAAAAATTGCTCCACAGGGTGTCAGCCTGCTGTCAGCGGCTGCACTTTCCGGCGGGCTGGATTTTATTGGTAGCGCCCGCTGCAAGGCCCGTGGGCCGATGGTCGGACAGGTGGTCGCAATCGGTGGCGGGTTGACCGACCTCAAGGTCGAACAGCGTTACGACAAACGCGCCAACGTGAGCAACTATCTATTTCCGCTGGTAGCTACTTACTAAAGGCAACCGGGCAGGGCCAGACGATCCCCGTCTGGCCCTGCAAATCGGTTTATTTTTCGCGGATTTCCACTTCACTGCACTGGTCACAAGCATAGACCTCGCGACAGGAGTGGGTGGTGTTGGAGCAGATCATGGTCAGCAGCATGGTACCGCTGCCGCACCCGCTGCACTGACTGCCAAACTCTGGGTCATCTTCAGGCTTTTCAACGTGATAGACCAGCCCGCACCCTTCACAGGTCATGGCATACAGGCACTCCCCAAAGGCCATGTCACAGCGCAACATCAGATCAAAACGATGATCGTCGCACTGGGGGCAGGTCACACCGGCCAACATGGCCTGGGCAGTCGCAAGGGAATTGCTCATAGGCTGAATCCTCTACTATAGATGCGGTCTGCAACAGGCCCTCAGGCCCAGACCACATCGGTATACACCCCCCTCCGTCCGCCACCCCACCCGCAACCTGACACGGGCCAAAAGTCGCCATGGGGGGCGACCGTTCCTATCGGAGGACAGGGGTAGGCCCATAAGTCATTTTGACTTCTTTTTAAGCATATTCTGCATCCGTCCTGCCTTTTGTTGTGAGACGAAATCCCTTACCATGCGGAGTCTTGCGGGCGGGACGATCCGCCTACTCTTGAGCGGATAACCCGGTGTCGCGTCCCAGCCTGTACATTCGATTGTTGCTGTTATGGGCCATTGCAGGTGCCAGCGTGTCCCTGTGGGCGGCCCCCCTGCCACCGGGTGCCATGTGGCTGGATGGCGGGCAGGCCTCCGGCGATACCCGCGACCTGTTTGCCTCGCTCAGTCAGGAGATCCACTGGAAAGGCAGCCGTCACCGGCTCACCGCAGGGATCGGGCGAACCCGCGCCAACCGGGCTGACGACCCGGATCCATCTACTTATCTGGCCCAGATCGCACTGGATATCGGGCGGCTGCTCCACCCGGAATTGCGCTACCTGTATTACGGCCAGCCCGGTGAACTCACCACCCAGAGTTTTGGCTCCGCACTGGTCTGGAACGGTCGCCGGGGAACCCTCTCCATCGAACCCCAGTGGCGCCAGATCCGGGCCTCGGGCGAACTACCCGCCATTGCAACACCCACCCAACTCACCCGCTACCAAACCAACAGTTACGGGGTCAGCGGCAGCACCACCCTGCTGTTCGGTCGACGCTGGGATGCCACCTTCTCCGGTGCCATCTATCGCTATCGGGACGATCCCCGAGTGCGGGCGTCCCTGCTGCTCTCCAGCCAGACCCTGTCGTTGAGCAGCGGCCTGCTGGACTGGCGCACTTCAGCGGATGTGGGCACAATGCTGGGCCCGGTACGCATGGCAGCCGGTTACGCCTTCAGCCGCTATATTGTGGACGGCAGCAGCACCCGCGTGATGTCGTTGAGTGGCCTGTGGTATGTGCGCAGCCACTGGGCCGTCGGTGTGGAGGGCGGGCTGGTGGAAGACAGCCTCGGTACCACCACCGAATACAGCCGCCTGATCTTCGGGCGGTTCTGGTAATACCGCTCAGCGGTCAGCAGCCACACCCAGCAGACGGCGCCCCAACGGGTAACTCAACCACCAGGCAGCCACCGACGCACCGAGCAGGTCGGCACACAGGTCCAGCACATCCGACTGGCGACCAGGCACAAACCACTGGTGGGCTTCATCAATCGCCCCATAAATGGTAGTAAACAGCACCGCCAGCAGCAGTACCCGCGACAACGGCCAGTGGGACAACACCCGATACAGCCCCCACGCGGTCAGCGCGGCCAGGCCCCCGAATATCACCGCATGGGCCACCTTGTCCGCATGAGAAAACAGCATAGGAAGGCCCGGAGAAGCCAGCGATGACAGATAGGCAATGAACCCTGCATACAATATCGCCGGTAGCAGCGGCAGGCTCTTTAACAACCGTTTCAGTGGGTGTGCCCCGCAGCGGATGCAACCTTGTCACCCGCCAGATCGCGCCCGATAAAGGCGCTCAACGAAGCCGACTCCAGCACCACCTCACGGAAGCTCCCCACCCAGCTTGGGTCGCCTTCAAAATGGACCAGCACGTTACTGGACAATCGCCCGGAGATGCGGCTTGTGTTGCGTTTGCTCACCCCCTCCACCAGTACGCTGTGGGTGGTGCCCACCTGCGATTCGTGATGGGCCAGGGTGATGCGCTTTTGCAGGGCCAGCAGGCGTGACAGCCGCTCGCTCTTGATCTCTTCTTCCACATGCTGATCCAGCGCCAGGGCGGTGGTGCCCGGACGGCGAGAGTATTTGAAGCCGTACAGATTGGCGTAGCCGATCTCCTCCACCGCATCCAGCGTCTGCTGAATATCGGCCTCGGTCTCGCCGGGAAAACCGACAATCATGTCGGTGGTCACCGCTATCTGCGGGACCAGACTACGGATGCGGGCGATTTTGCGCCGGTATTCGTCAAAGGTGTAGCCCCGCCCCATGCGCTCAAGCACCCGGTCCGAGCCGGATTGTAACGGCAGGTGCAGGTGGCTGCACATCTTTGGCAAGGCTGCCAGCGTATCCATCAATTTGTCAGAAAAATCCTTGGGATGACTGGTGGTATACCGAATCCGCTGGATGCCTTCGACCGCGTGGATACGGGTCAGCAGGTCGGCAAAATCGGTGTCGTGGTTTTTGCCGTAGGAGGTCACGTTCTGACCCAACAGGGTAACTTCGACAAAACCCTCCGCAGCCAGCGCCTCAACCTCGGCCACGACCCCGTCCGGGTGGCGACTTAGTTCCGGCCCACGGGTCGCAGGCACCACACAAAAGGCACAGGCGTTGTCACACCCTTCCATCACCGTCACCCATGCCCGATAGGGGTCGTCACGCACATGGTGCTGGGGCAGGTCCGGGCGCTCGTGTACCTCCAGTTCAGCCACCCGCTCACCCGCCTCGGCCCGCTCAATCATCTGCGGTAACTGGCTGATGGCGCGGGAGCCGAAGACCAGCCCCACACTCTTGTCACGCTTGAGCAGGGCCTCACCCTCCTGCTGGGCAACAC
>JALWRU010000358.1 GCA_026994095.1 Nitrospira sp.
GTGCTGCTGGCAGACCGGGGGCGGGCCTTGTACGAGGCGGGAGACCGCTACGCAGTGCGGCGGATTGTGAGTATTGTGCAGGTTTTAGATGCCGCCACCCCGGAGGATCGACGGCTGTTGTTACGGGCGGTCAATACACCGGCCTTGCGGGTGACTCCAGCCCCGGCAGCGCGGGTACTCGGGCGACAAGAGGCGGGTCGTGCCCACCGGGTGGCGCGTCTGTTGACGCGAGCCTTGGGGGGGGATCGGCCCGTGCGGGTACGGCTGGATGGAGACAATACCACCGTTGATCGACACAAACCTGCTCCCCCGGCAGCTGTACCGTTTGGCCGAGGCGGGGCGACTACGTTTTCGTTTCGCTGGCCCGGTTGGAGTAACCAGCCGCCGCTGACCCCTCACTGGGAGGGGGCACCGGACTGGGGCCAGCGGCGACAAGAGATACGCTCCCACCTGGGCCAGTACGGCATGTCGGTCTGGACCGTATTAAAGGATGGCAGCGGTCTGCGTTTTCAGCACCGGCCAGTGGTGCCGCCAGTGGCCTTGTCGCTCAAGCTGTTGGGGGTGCTGGCGATCCTGCTGGTGGCGGTGGTGCTGGTGAGCCTGTTTGCGGTACGAAAAGTCACCCAGCCGTTTACCATGCTGGCCCGTGCCGCCCGTGATCTGGGGGACAACCTGCAACGACCTCCGCTGGCAGAGGTCGGCCCCAACGAGGTGCGTCAGACGGTGGTGGCGTTTAACGCCATGCAGGCCCGTATCCAGCGCCAGATGGATGAGCGTAGCCACATGCTGGCGGCGGTCTCCCACGATTTAAAAACCCCGATTACCCGCCTGCGTTTGCGGGCCGAGCTGTTGGACGACGAGACCACGCAGGCCAAGTTCACCCGCGATCTGGACGACATGGAGACCATGGTCAACTCCACCCTCGATCTGATGGGTGGGGTGGGGCGGGCCGAGCCGGTTGGTCCAACCGATCTAAACGCCCTGCTGGAGAGCCTGCAAGAGGATATGCAGGCGACTGGCGCTGAGGTGACCCTGTCTGGACGGGCAGCTGCACCGGTGATGGCGCGACCAGTGGCGCTCAAGCGGTGTTTTGCCAATCTGGTAGAAAACGCTGTCAAATATGGTGGTCGGGCCGATATTGAGGTGCGCGACAGTGACACCGGCTTGACCGTCACCATTGCCGACAGCGGCCCCGGCATCGGCATCAATGACCTGGAGACGGTATTCGAGCCCTACCGGCGGCTGGAGTCGTCTCGTAATCGGGATACGGGCGGTACCGGGCTGGGGCTGGCCATCGCCCGTTCAGTGGCGCGGATTCACGGCGGCGACGTGACCCTTGAAAACCGTCGGGAAGGGGGGCTGGTAGCGAAGGTCGTGCTACCCCGTACAGCGTGTTCCTAGTGGCAATGTCCAGTCGGTTCAGGTTGGGTTCAGATTGCTCCGTTACACTCCTTGGCGAGGGGAGTTCGATAAGGTTCATTCTTCGGTTGTCCGAAATGAGTGAGCCAGGACCGTAAAATGCCGGGACGCGTTTAGGTAAACAGGATGTTGCAAGGAGCTCCGCGAGGGACACCCCTCCCGCCGTATCAACCGTATGGCCCAACCCAAATCATCGTTTGAATTTCGCGCCACGGCGCTCTCTGCGCTGCTGGCGTTGATGATTCTGCTGCCAGCGGGGATGATCACCTACAAGCTGCAAGTGCTGGGCTATCCCTTGTCCGACCTGATTCCGACGGTCAGTTACCATGTGGATGTGGGCATGCAGGTGGACGGCCACGGCAACAACATCCGCCTGCGCACCTATCTGCCCGCCACCGACAGCCGCCAGACGGTGTCTGAGGAGCAGAACGGCTCGGGTCTGTTCAGTCTGGCGGTGCAGCCGGACGGGGATAATCGCATTGCCGTGTGGACCGCCGAGAACGTCACCGGCACCCAGTCGGTGCGCTACTCCTATTCGGTGCAGCCTACCCATGTGCGCTATGTCATTCCGGAAGGGCTGCCGATCCCCGCCAGCTACCCCCCGGCGTTTGACCCATACTTGCAGGAAGAAGAGGGGGTGCAGGTCAGTAACCCGCAGATCCGCGAGCGGCTGCGGCAGATTGTGCCGGAGGAAAACCCCACCGTGGGCGAGGCCTTGATCCGTATCCATCGCCACCTGCAAGACGACTTCGCCAACCGCAATTTTTCAGGCTATACCGATGCGCTGACGGCGCTCAAACTGGGCGAGGCCAGCTGTAATGGCAAAAGCCGTCTGTTTGTGGCCATGGCCCGCCAGCTCAATCTACCAGCACGGCTGGTGGGCGGGCTGATCCTCACCAGTGGCAGCAAGCGTACCAGCCATCAGTGGGTGGAGGTCTACATCAACGGTCACTGGGTTCCGTTTGATACCTTAAACGACCATCTGGCCGAGCTACCCGCCAACTACCTGACCTTATACAAGGGCGACAAGGTGCTGTTCGGCCATACCGCCGATGTGAACTTTGACTACTTTTTCAAGATCAAAAAACGGCTGGTGCCGCAGGCCTCCGCCGAGCGGGCCTTGAGCGAATCGTCCTTGAATGCGGCCAACCTGTATACCGTGTTTGACCGCATTGGTATCTCCCAGAACCTGCTCAAAATCATGTTGATGATCCCCTTCGGGGCGCTGGTGGTGGTGATCTTCCGCAACGTCATCGGGCTGGAGACTTTTGGTACGTTTTTACCGGCGCTGATCGCGGCGGCCGCGCGGGAGACCGGGCTGTGGTGGGGCATGTTCGCCTTTGTGGTGATTATTCTGGTGTCGTCGCTGGTACGGCGGGTACTGGACTGGATGCAGCTGCTGCACTCCCCCAAAATGGCCATCATGCTGACCGTGGTGGTCTGCGTTATGTTGATGATGACGGTCGGCAGTGTGCATCTGGGGCTGCTGGATCTAGCCCACGCCAGCCTGTTCCCCATCGCGATTTTGGCCATTACCGCCGAGCGGTTTGCGCTGATCGAGGTAGAACAGGGGACGCAAAAGGCGTTCCGCATCATGTTCACCACGCTGATTGTGATTGCCGCCTGTTATGTGGTGATGGACTCGCTGTTCTTGCAGAGCATGACCCTGGCCTTCCCGGAGGTGCTGTTGCTGGTGATCGCCCTCAACCTGTGGCTGGGCAAGTGGATCGGCATGCGGGTGACCGAGTTTGTACGCTTCCGGCGCTTGATCTTCAAGGAGCAGGCATGAGCGGCGGGCGGCTTAAACGGCTCTGGTCGCTGGGGATGGGGGGCGGCGATATCCTCACCATGAACCAGCGCAATCTGGAGTACATCTACCCGCTCAATGCCCGCAAGGACTTTCCCCTGTCAGACGACAAGTTGCAGACCAAGGAATTGTTACAGGCGGAGGGGATTCCGGTACCGGGAACTTACCACGCCTACCGCTATTTTTTTGATCTGCGCGACCTGCAGGTGGACCTGGACCGGCTCAGCGATTTTGTCATCAAACCGGCCCGTGGTCACGGCGGCGGCGGGATTTTAGTGATTGTTGAGAAAGACGGCGACGAATGGATCAGCGCTGGCGGCACACGGTATACCATCGCCGCCATCCGGCGACAGCTCTCCGATATTATTTTCGGGATCTACTCCTCCGGGCTGGGGGATGCTGCCATTGTCGAAGAGCGGCTGTTGCTGCACCCGGATATGGCCCGCCTCAGCCCGTTGGGGCTGCCGGATGTACGGCTGATCCTGTGCAACCACCAGCCGATTCTGGCCATGACCCGCATTCCCAC
>JALWRU010000359.1 GCA_026994095.1 Nitrospira sp.
AGTCGCGGGTGAAGGTCTCCCGCAGGTCCTCCACATAACACTTGCTGGCACCGGAGGCCTCGGCCTTCTCTGGCACACCGGTCAACTCTTCACCCTGCCCCAGATCGGCACAGAAGCAGATCACTTCAGCGTTATACTCCTTGGTGAGCCAGTGGCAGATGACCGAGGTGTCCAGCCCACCAGAGTAGGCCAGTACGATGCGACGAATATCAGACTTCATGAAATTTCCTGAACGGGTACAAATAAAAGAGGGGTGATCACGCCTGATCCGATAGCAGCCGGTAGAGGATGGCTTTTTGGATATGCAGCCGGTTCTCGGCCTGATCGAACACAATGGAGCGTGGGCCGTCCATGACCGACGCACTGACCTCCTCACCCCGGTGGGCGGGCAGGCAGTGCATGAAGATGGCCTCTGGCGCGGCCTGATTCATCAGGTCGTCGTCGATCTGATAGCCGTGAAAGGCGGTCAGCCGCTCGGTATGGGAATCCTCCTGGCCCATGCTGGCCCACACATCGGTATAGACCGCGTTGGCCCCTTTCACTGCGATCACCGGGTCGTCGGTGAGGGTCAGGCTGGTGCCGTTGGCTGCCGCTTCGGTCTGGGCGCGGGCGATAATATCCGGGTCGGGATTATAGCCGTGGGGGGTGGCCACCCGCATGGCCATACCCACCTTGGCCGCTGCCAGCATGAGTGAATGGGTCATGTTGTTGCCGTCGCCAACGTAGGCGAAGGTCACCTGATCCAGCGCCCCGAACCGCTCTTGTAGGGTGAGCAGGTCGGCCAGCGCCTGACAGGGGTGGTCTTCATCGGTGAGGCCGTTGATCACCGGGATCGAGCCGTTATCGGCCCACTGCAACAACACCTCATGGGCGAAGGTGCGGATCATAAAACCGTCTAAAAAGCGCGACAGGGTGCGGGCGGTGTCGGGGATGCTCTCGCCGCGCCCCAACTGGCTGTCTTCCGGGCGGATCATCAGGGCCGAGCCACCCAACTGGTTCATGCCCACCTCAAACGAGATGCGGGTACGGGTGGACGGTTTTTCAAACAGCAGCCCCAGGGTTTTTCCCGTCAGCGCCTGTGCGAACTCCGGTGCGCGGGGGGTGGCCTTCATACGGGTGGCCAGTTGCAGCAGGTCGTTGACCTGCTCCGTGGTCATATCGGCGATGGACAATAGATGGCGGGTCATGACTGGGCCTCCAGCGCACGGGTATGACGGTCCATGGCCTGACTGAATCGGGTAAGGGCCTCGTCGACGTCGGCCTCGGTGATATTCAACGGGGGGGAAAAGCGTACCACGTTGCCTCCGGCGGCGGTCACCAGCAGACCGGCGTCGATGCACGACTGCACCACTGGCCGCGAGGGCTGGTCGAGTTGGCAGCCGATCAAGAGGCCCTGACCGCGCACCTGTACGATGGTGGAAAAGCGTTCGGCCAGTGTGCGCAGGCCATCTTGCAAGCGGTCGCCCATCTCCTGCACGTTATCCAGCAGATACGAGTTTTCCAGCAGGGACTGCATGACCACGTTGGCCCCGGCGCAGACCATCGGCCCGCCACCAAAGGTGGTGCCGTGGGTGCCCGGTCCCAGGGTGCCTGCCAGCGCCTCCCGCGCTACCAGCGCACCGATGGGCAGGCCGCCGCCCAGCCCTTTGGCCAGGGTCATTACGTCTGGTTCAATGCCCGCCAGTTGGTAGGCATACAGGCTACCGCATCGACCCACACCGGTCTGCACTTCGTCGAGCATCAACAGGATGCCGTGCTCGTCGCACAGGGCGCGCAGGCCGGGCAGGTAGTCGTCGGACGGCATATTGACACCACTCTCCCCCTGCACCGGCTCGACTAAAACTGCGGCGGTGTGGGGCTTGATGGCCGCAGCCACCGCGTCAAGATCGTCAAACGGCACATGCACAAACCCGGACGGCAACGGATGGAAGCCGTCTTTGATTTTGTCCTGCCCGGTGGCCGCCATGGTGGTGAGGGTGCGACCGTGGAACGAGGCCAGCGTTGTAATAATTTCGTAGCGATCCGGTCCCATGGCCTTCCGGGCCAGTTTGATGGCCCCTTCGTTGGCCTCTGCACCAGAGTTGCAAAAGAATACCCGGTCGCCAAAACTGGACGACACAATGGCCTCGGCCAGTTCGACCTGCGGCTCGGTGTAGTACAGGTTGGAGGTATGCAACAGCCGTTGGGACTGCTCCTGTATGGCCGCCACCATCTTCGGGTGGCAATGACCCAGGGCGCTGACAGCAATGCCGCCGGTGAAGTCCAGATAGGCGTGACCGGACGCGTCAACCACGCGGCAGCCCTGACCATTTGTGAGGGCCAATGCAAAGCGGGCATAATTACCAAACAGAACCTGGTCTGCCCGGTGCATGATGGATGTAGATGGGTCTGTCACAAGCTACCGAAAAAACGAATCATTATAATGCTTTCTGAGTGGGGGTGCAAAATCTTGCCAACGACCGCCCCCATCGGCCCCTCATTATTACGCAAACTGGGGCGGCGCGGGTTGGAATGGCTGTTTCCAGCCGACTGTGCCGCCTGTGAAACACCACTGAAAAACGCTCCCTGCGGCTGGTTTTGTGAGGATTGCTGGCGGCAGTTGGCGGCCCCCTACGGCCCGGTATGTGATCTTTGCGGGCTGCGTTTTGAGTCCCGCGAAATCACCCCTGCCAGCCACTGTGGCGACTGTATCAAGGCCCCGCCCGCCTTCGACCGGGCGCGGGTGATGGCCCCCTACGACGGGGTCGCAGGTAAGGCCCTGCGGCTGCTCAAATACGCCTCTTATCCGGCGGTGGCGCGGGCGTTGGTGGCACAGGCCGATCTGGCACAAGCTCCCGCAGAGTTGTGGCGGGTGGAGCGGGTGGTGCCGGTACCGATCCACCCCAACAAGCTACGCAGCCGGGGGTACAATCAGGCGGGCCGTCTGGCGACCGCACTGGCTCAGCGGATCGGCGTACCGATGGATGATGGCCTGCTGTTTCGACAGGGGCCGCAGCTTAGTCAGGTGGGGCTGCGCCGTGCGGCTCGCCAACGAAACGTCCGGTCGGCCTTTAGGTTGGCGGAGGGCGCAAACGTGGATGGGTTGCGGTTGTTGCTGGTGGATGATGTGATGACCACCGGGGCGACCCTGTCCGCCTGTGCGCGGGTGCTCAAACGGGCCGGAGCCCGCCGGGTGATGGCCTGGAGCGTGGCCCGGCAGGAACGATCATGACCGCCAGTCAATCCATTCCTGTGGCACAGTCTCGCATCTCCATCGTGATACCGACTCTCAACGAAGCGGCGCGGCTGGAGGGAACCTTGAGTGCCATCCCTGATGGTTTCCACGAAGTAATCGTCGCCGACGGTGGTAGCACGGATGACACTGTGGCGATTGCCCGCCGGTGGGGGGTGCAAGTGGTGCAGTGCCCACCGGGGCGAGGTGGGCAGTTGAATGCCGGGGCGGCGCAGGCGGGTGGTGATATCCTGTTGTTTTTACATGCAGATACCGCCCTTCCAGCCGATGCGGCGATATTGATTCAGGCGGCATTTGCTGATCCATCCCTGGTCTACGGCGGTTTTGCCCTGACCATCGATTGTGACGATTCTTTTGTGCAGATGGTGGCCCGTACTGCCAACTGGCGCACCCGCAAAAGCCGGGTGGTGTACGGCGATCAGGCCCCGTTTGTACGGGCCGAACTGTTTCGTCAGATCGGCGGTTTTGAGCCGATCCCGATTATGGAAGACGTGGCGCTGGGGCGGGTACTGAAACGG
>JALWRU010000360.1 GCA_026994095.1 Nitrospira sp.
GACCGGAGGGGTCGGCTGCGGCTTCCCCTAGGCGGGAGACTTGGATTTGGCGTCCTCGGCAGGCTCATCGGTTGCTTCGTCAGCAACTTCTGCCACCACAACCTCCTCGGTGGTCTCGACAACCGTCTCAGCTTCGGGAGTCTCGGCAGCCGTCTCGGCAGCGGCGGTCTCTACGGCCACGGCCTCCTCGGTGGTGACTGCCTCAACCGGAGTCTCGACAGTCTCTTCCACCGGCTCGATGACCTCTTCCACCACCGGGGCCGCCTTTGCGGCCCGCGCCTTGGCGGCGTTCTTACCACGCATATCGCGCTCGGCAATACGCGCCGACTTGCCGCGACGCTCACGCAGGTAGAACAGTTTGGCCCGACGGACGCGACCACGACGGACCACCTCAAGCTTGGCAATCTTGGGCGACTGCATGGGAAACACCCGCTCAACGCCGGTGTTGTAGGAGACCTTGCGAATGGTAAAGGCTTCACGGTTGGCCCCACCCGACTTGGCGATCACCACACCCTCGAAGACCTGAATACGCTCCTTGCCACCCTCGATCACTTTGACGTGGACACGGACCGTATCACCAACGTCAAAGGCGACCGGGTCGGCCTGTGAGATCAGGGACTTCTCTATACGCTGCAGGCGGTTCATTTTCTTCTCCAGGAACTTTTGAAAGTCGATTATTGTGCCTGAACACCCCGACTCAAATCAAGCACTCTCTTTGAGCTCGGCATTACTTTCCGCGCAGCCGGTCCAGAATGATGGCGGCGGCGCTGCGTACGGATAAATGGTTGTAGTCGCTCGCACCAAAGATCGGCGGTAGTACTGCATCCATCTGCACCATGGTATCGGCAGGCAGCCCCCAGCCTGTGCCCAGTAACAACAGGGTGGGCAATCCGTCCTCTGCCGCAAGCTGCTGGCCCAGTTCCGCATACTCCACCGCGGGTACGTTGGCCACCGGCTTGGCCGAGGTGGCGACCAATTGCGGCATCTGCCCTTCGGCCTGCTGCACCTGCGCCACGGCTGTTTGCAGGGTATCGGCCCACTGCACAAACTCCAGCGCTACCTTGCGATTGGGGTTGTAGCCCGCCCCGGAGCCGTACTGCCAGTGGCGGGTCATGCGCTCCACCAGCGCCTGTTGTGACGTCAACGGTGTCACCAAAAAGAATCCGGCCCCGCCGAAGGTGGCCGTGGCCCGAGCGATGTCGTGCACACTCAAGCCGGTAGTGGCGGTGGTGATCCGGTCGCCGCGTTTGTTCAACACCGGCCCGTGAATCAATGCCACATAGAGGGCCGCCATCGGCTAGGTATCCCGGGTCGGGTGCCTGTCACCCATCAGGTCCGGCCGTTTGTTTTTGGTGTTCTGCACCGTCTGGGCAGCCCGCCACCGGTCGATCTCCCGATGATTGCCCGACAACAATACCTCTGGCACCTGCATCCCCCTAAACTCGGCAGGGCGGGTATATTGGGGATGTTTAAGCAGGCCCTCTGCCCCGGCAGAAAACGAATCCATGGCCGACGACTGCTCGTTGCCCAGCACGCCCGGCAACAGCCGTACGGTGGCGTCCAGCATCATCAAGGCGGGCAGTTCACCGCCGGTCAGAACCACATCTCCCGCCGAGATCTCTTCCAGCGGAAACGCCTCTAACACACGGGCATCGAACCCTTCATAGTGACCACACAGTATCACCAGCGGGCGGCTCTCCTCGGCCAGCTCCTGCGCCAGCGCCTGATCAAAATGACGACCCTGTGGAGAGGGTAGCAACAGCCGCGCATCGGGGGCGGCGGTCAAGGCCTGCTCCAGCGCCGCAAATACCGGCTCGGGCCGCAACAACATGCCCGGACCACCACCGTAGGGGCTGTCGTCCACCCGTCGATAGCGGCCCAGGCCGTGCTCGCGCAGGCTGATTAAATCACACTGAAACTGGCCGCCTTCCGCCGCCCGCGACAGGATCGACGTGGCCAGCACACTGGCGACCATCTCCGGGAACAGGGTAATGATCTGAGTCTGTAACATGGGCGAAGTGGTCAGTCAGTCGGAGCGGTCGTCCGCAATGTTGTCGGCGCTATCCGGCAGCAAACCGGGTACCAGGTGAATCACCAGACGATTTGTATCCAGCTCTACCCGCACCACAAACGCCTGTACTGCAGGCACTAAAAATCGCTGCTTGTCCGGGGTGGTGACTTCATACACATCGTGGGGGCCTGTCTCCAGTACCGCAGTCAGGCGGCCTAGCGAGGTGCCGCCCTCATCCACCACCTCCAGCCCCAGCAATTGGTGATGGTAGTAGGTGTCGGGCGGCAGGTCCGCGTCCGCCTCTGGCGGGGCCCACAGACCGCCACCGTTCAAGGTCTCCGCCTCGGTACGGTCAGACACCTCATCGAAGGTGGCGTATAACGTGTCACCTGCGCCACGCACGCGGGCAAAGGTCAGCTCCCGGGCCGCTTCAGCAGGCCCCTTAAAGGGCCGCCAAAGCACCACCAGACCGGGCTGGAAACGGCGCGGCGACCCGCCCAGCGGCACCAGTCGCACCTCTCCGCGAATGCCGTGAGCGCGCAGACGCTCGGCGATCAATACCCGCTCCGGGGCCGTTCCCATCACATCTCCACACAACCGGCCAGCGCCTTGACGCCGAAGGGGCGAGGCGCTTATCAGGCCTCGGAGGTCGCTTCAGCAGCTGCGGCGTTACGAATCAGGTCGCGCACTACCGGCGTTACCTGCGCACCTTTGCCAATCCACTCGTTGATGCGGTCCATCTTCAGCTTGGCGCCGACCGCGTCGTTAAGCGGATCATAGGTGCCCAGCACTTCCAGAAAACGGCCATCACGGGCCCTGCGCTTGTCGGCAGCTACCACCCGATAAAACGGCAACTTGGTGCGGCCCTTGCGGGTCAATCGAATTACTACAGCCATGCCTTTACCTCATCCATTTCATTCACAAGTCGGAAAAAATCCATTTCAAAAAACGCCGTCTAGAACGGCAACATCTGTTTCAATTTATAGCGGGCCTTGCCCTTGGCACCGGACATGGCCTTCATCATCTTGCGGCCCTGCAAAAAATTCTTCAGCAGACGGTTCACGTCCTGTACTGAAGTGCCGCTGCCCCTGGCGATCCGTTTACGGCGGCTGCCGTTGATGATGGTGTGGTTGGCGCGCTCCTTGGCGGTCATCGAATTGATGATGGCCTCCACCCGCCGCAACTCCTTGTCAGGCACCGCATCCGAGGCCGCCGCCAGCTTGCTGGCACCGGGAATCATCTTCAGCATCTCGCCCAGCGAACCCATCTTCTTGATCTGCCGCAACTGGTCGCGAAAATCTTCTAACGTAAACTGCTCCTTGCGCAGCTTCTTGGCGAGACGCTCCGCATCTTTTTTCGAGACCGTCGCCTCGGCCTTTTCGATCAGCGTAAGGACGTCGCCCATGCCCAGCACCCGGCTGGCCATACGGTCCGGGTGGAACGGCTCAATAGCGTCGAGCTTCTCACCCACACCCACATACTTGACCGGGCAGCCGGTGACCGACCGTAAGGACAGCACCGCACCACCACGGGCGTCACCCTCGACCTTGGTCAGCACGATACCGCTGACGGTCAGAGAGCTGTGGAAACGCTCGGCAATGTTGACCGCTTCCTGACCGGTCATGGCGTCGGCTACCAGCAGGGTCTCACGGGGCGAAACCGCATCCCGTACCTGCACCAGCTGCGCCATCAACTCATCATCTACATGCAGACGCCCTGCGGTATCAAACAGCGCCAC
>JALWRU010000361.1 GCA_026994095.1 Nitrospira sp.
GCACACCAAACTGGCCTTCGTTGGCCTGCTTGATGCCACCCACCGTGGCCGTGTCTACCGCATGAAAGCGGGCATCTACCCAGCCGGAAATCTCGGTCCCGGCAGACGCCGTGGCTGCCGCACCAACACTCAATGCTGCCGCGGCCAATACCGCAACGGTCAACTTCTTCATCCCCAATCCTCCTACTATTCAAAAAACAACGGGTCCGACATCACTATCCGCCCGCCAGACTGCCGTTGTGGCAATCCCTGTCCTGGAACCCCCCGCCAACCGGACTCCATCCACACCACCGCAAGCGGTGCCGCAGACGGCCCAAGCCAGCAAATCATGGGAATATACACCCCTGACCACCATGAAGCTGTGACTGCGGGCCAGGCACAAGATAGTACCCACACCCCCGATACACAACCGGGTTTTGGCATCAGCCGCAAGGATCAGCGGTGCCAAAACACCGCCCTTACTTTACGGGACGCCCCCTTTACGCCGGGAACTTATGGCCTAAAAAGGGGAATGATGTCAAATCCGGGCCTAAAAAATGCCTGGTTTGAGGGCAAAAAAAAGGCCCCAAGCGTGCTGCTCAGGGCCCTTTCACCAACCATACGGTAGGCAGATTCCATCTAAAACCAGTGCAGGAACTGCACGGTTACCGTCTCGGTTGAGTGCGCTGCTGCACCACCTACCGATGTGTCATCATCTGTATAGCGGTTGCTGTAGTCCACCTTGACCGAGGTGTCGTCCCCAAACGGATAGGTGGCGGCTACAGAGCTGGAAGTCTGATCCGGGTTTCCTCCGGCGGCGCCACCCTCAAACTCGCCGGTCTCCCAACGACCGGCCAAGGACACCATGCCGATGTCAATGTCGAGGTTCAGCCCATAACCGCTGTCCAGATTGCCGGAGGTTGCTGCTGGATCGGCAGACAGATACTCAAACGCAAACCCCACACCCACAGGCAGATCAACCAGCTCGTTCAGGCTCAACCCCAGCAACAGGTCAAAGGAATCTCCATACTCATCTTTCAAGCCGTTGTTGCCAGAGAGGGCGGTTGCTTTGCCGTTGTCGGTCAGGTACCCCAACCCCACACTGATACCCTTCACCACCTCCGCGTCGGCAGTGACCACAATATCGTTGGATTTCTCCAGCGCGCCAGTGGCATCGGCACGGGAGTTGATGAAGCCCAGATTCAGATTGAGATGCTCCACCGGAACGACGCTTGCCAGGTCGACCCGCGCCATCGCCCCGGCAATGTTGGAGGGCACCGCCTCCCACAGCAGGCCGTTCTTTGCAAACGGAATATCGGTCGCGTCCTGCCCCTCACCACCGAACGGCGAGTTCATCAGACCCGCATCAACACTGACCATCTCGTGCAGCGGGATGGTGAGGTAGGCCTGCTCCACATCCACACCGATACCCGTGTCGGCACTGACGTTGTTGAGCGGGTCGGTACCACTCGGTATATCGGACGGGGCGGAGGTATTCAGGATATTGACCAGATCCAGGTCAACGTGCAGGCTGCCACTGTCACTGGAATGACTCACATCCAGTTCACCGGACGCACGAAAATTGCCGTCCTCGGTATCAGAGTTGTAGGCGTCATAGTTCACATTGGCGTGGCCGTTCACCTCCAGCGCCCAGGCGCTGCTCGCAGCACCCAAACCCAGTGCTGCGGCAGCCAGTACTGCGACGGTAAATCTCTTCATCACGTGTCTCCTCACAAACGTATTAACAAGGGCCGGGTGGCGAACCGCCCGCCATACGACCCACGGCTCATTGTTGTGCCCAACCCACTCTCCCGGATCGGTCGAACCCATCACCCAAGGGTGGGGCGGCCAAATATCGTGGACAGACCATTTCGGTGTGGCGGCGATATCTACTCACGCCACCTCCATGAGATTTATGTCATTTGTCAGGCAGGGGCATGACCCTTTTCCCTGTGGGCCATTTGTTGGGTAACCCGGCACAAAAAAGGGGCAGATGGTGGCTGTCTGCAGTATATTTTTGTTTTTTTACTGTTCCCGGATCGCTGCTTGCTGCCGACCCGGTCTACCCTTCCAGGCGGTCCTGTCTGCGTCTTCTGCCAGCCCCTTCTGGAAGCCGGGCCGTGAAATGAGGAGAGACCACCCGATGCAACCTGCTGCCCAATCTGCCTTCCGCCCGTCCGGGGCCAGCCCGGTCTCCGGCCTGCATCTGGTGGCCGACCTGTACCGCTGCCCGCCATCCCGATGGATGACCTGTGCAGCATCCCTGCGGGAGGTCTGCCTCACCTATGTGCGGGAAGCGGGGCTGCTGGATGTAGGTGAGCTGTTTCACACCTTTGAAGGGGATGCCGGGGTCACCGGCAGTGTGATTCTGGCCGAGTCCCACCTGTGCCTGCATACCTGGCCGGAGCACGACTATGTATCGCTGGACGTGTTTGTCTGCAACTACGGTGGTGATAACTCCCACAAGGCCCGCCAATTGACCGGGCGGCTGATCGCCCTGTTTGCCCCTGCCGAGCAACGGGTGCAAGAGTTACAACGGTGAGCGCCAATCCACCTGAGGACCATTTCCTGCTGGAGCCGCTCACTGCCGACTTCGGCCACTACCTGCGGGCAGGCAAGCGGCTGTATGAGGGCCAGACCCGCTATCAAAAAATCGAGCTGTTCGACACCCCTCAGTTCGGCAAACTGTTGCGGCTCGACAACGTCTTTCAAACCTCTGTAAACGACGAGTTTTATTACCACGAGATGATGGTGCACCCGGCCCTGATGAGCCATCCACACCCCCGTCGGGTACTGATTATCGGCGCGGGTGACGGCGGCATGGCCGAGGAGGTGCTCAAACACAACACCGTGGAGCAGGTGGTGATGGTAGAGCTGGATGAGGCGGTGGTGCAGTTCTCCCGCGAACATCTGGCCGAAATCCACCGGGGCTGTTTTGACGATCCGCGCCTGACCCTGCACTTTGGCGACGGCTTTGCGTTTGTCGAACAGGCGGTGGCGGCGGAGACACGCTTTGACGTAGTCATCCTCGATTTAACCGACCCCATCGGCCCCAGCCGACCGCTCTATACGGTGGAGTTTTATCAGATGCTGGCGCAGTTGGTTGGGGAGGGCGGGGTGCAGGTGCAACACGTAGAGACCCCCATCACCCGTAAAACCCTCTACCGCCAGTTGATCGCCAACTTGCAGGCCAGCTACAGCCAGGTCCACCCGCTGTTCCAGTATGTACCGATCTACGGCACCCTGTGGTCGTTCTGTGTGGCGTCCAATACCATCAATCCGCGTAGTTTCACGGCGGCAGCACTGGATGAGCTGGCCCTTGAGCGGGGATTGACCGAACTCCAGTTCTACAACGGCGACACCCATCTGGCCGCCTTCGCCCAACCCAACTATGTGCGAACGCTACTGGCCCGACCCGCCAAGCCGATCCACCTGCATGAGGTGGACCGCTTCGACGACATCGTCGCCTTGAGTAAAAGCGACGACCTGACCATTACCCGACGGCGGGGGTAAGCAGCTACAAGGTCGCCATCACCTGCGCGGCACGGGCCACGGTGGTATCGATGTCAGCCTCGGTGTGGGACAGGCTCATAAACCCGGCCTCGTACTGGGACGGGGCCAGATAGACTCCCGCATCCAGCATGCCGATGAAGTAACGGCCAAAGCGCTCCATGTCCGAGCGCGAGGCGTCGGCGTAGTTAGTCACCGGGCCGGACTGGAAATACATACATGACATGGCCCCCTGACGGGCCTGACACACATCGA
>JALWRU010000362.1 GCA_026994095.1 Nitrospira sp.
AACTTACAGCTCCGCGGGGAGCGCCCCGCCCCCGGTCGGGATTTTTTTACCCGCGCTTTGCGCGGTTTTTTATTGCCTCCGGCGGGCGGGGCGGCGGCCCCCGCAGGCCGGTATACTGCGCCGTGGGCGTAAAAAACTTATAGCTCTGCGGGGAGCGCCCCGCCCCCCCGGAGGGGTTTTTTACCCGCGCTTTGCGCGGTTTTTATTGCCTCCGGCGGGCGGGGGGACGGCCCCCGCAGGCCGGTATACCGCGCCGTGGGCGCAAAAAAAACTTATAGCTCTGCGGGGAGCTCCCCGCCCCCCCGGAGGGGTTTTTTACCCGCGCTTTGCGCGGTTTTTATTGCCTCCGGCGGGCGGGGCGGCGGCCCCCGCAGGCCGTAAAGTGCGCCGTGGGCGGCACCACCCACAAGCCCCCCTCACCTGTGATTGGTCATAGCGTTACCATCGGAATTGCCCCATCATTAACAGGTCCTGCACACCTGTTTCTGTTGAGGGGAGAAACATGGCCTACCCGCCATCCACCGGTTTTCACCGCTGCGGCCTGAGCGAACGGCTGCTCTATACGTCGTTTCTGCTGCTCATGGGGGCGGGTTACCTGATGGCCCTGGCCTACCTCTATACCAGCCATCAGGGTCACGACGGCAAACCGGGCCTGTCGGTAGAAGACGTGGCCACCAATTATTACGGCAACCGTAGCGGCACCCGGCTGGAAGCCGCCATCCGTGGCCCCATGTCGGGTTATATCGATGAAACCGGTCGCCACCACATCGTCGCCTGGTTAAAAGACGGGGCCGACTGGGACGGATACCAGAATACCGTCGGGCCGATCCTGTCTGAACGGTGTGTCGGTTGCCATAGCGATGCCAGCGGCATGGGGCTGCCGGATTTCACCAGTTACGAAGGGGTGCGCGCCTACGCCAAGGTTGATACCGGGGTGTCGTTGCAAAGCCTGATCGAAGTCTCCCACATCCACCTGTTCGGTATCGGTCTGGTGCTGCTCGGCATCGGCATGATCTTCAGAAAAGCCTGCATGACCCGCTGGCTCAAAGCGGTATTGATGATGCTGCCGTTTGTGGCGGTGGCGCTGGATATCTCGGCCTGGTTCCTCACCAAGTGGGACCCGGTGTTCGCCTACACCGTGATCGTGGCCGGGGCCATGCTGGGACTGGGTATGGCCGCGCAGATTCTGATCTCGCTCTACCAGATCTGGCTGCCTTCCGAATGTGACCCCTGCGACTGACTCACGCTTAAAAAAACATCGCCGCTGAAATGCCAATGGCGGTACCATCATGCCGTTTGGACCAATACCAACCATGCGGTTTTGTCGTTGACAGAAACCGGCTCTGCCCATACATTGATCTTATTCGATATGACTGACACCACCCCCCACCCACCGCTTGACGACGCGCAGCTACTGAAGCTGTTCAAGGCGTTGGCAGACGAGAACCGTATGCGCATGCTGCGGGAGATCGCCGCCACCGGGGAGTGCACCTGTAGTCAGGTGGTGGAGGCGTCGTCGATCTCTCAGGCGACCGTGTCCCATCACATCAAGATTTTGATTGAGAGCGGGCTGCTGCACGACCGGCGCGAAGGGCAATTTTGTCATTTGTCCGTCAACCGGGAATTATTCGCCCGCTTTCAGCGTTCACTGGACACGGCACTGGTGCCGGAGTTGCTGGCCTGTGACCCCAATAAAAAAAAATGACGTCCAGGCCTTTTTATTTCGCTTTTATATCGGTATATATAAATATATCGACTCGACAGATATCGATTTATCGATATAACAGCCGGGCCACAGGGCCGGTTTTGCAGTTCAAGCATGTTTGACCCCCCTGATGGCTTCAATTCAACCACTTCAACCCCACCCATCACCCAAGAGGATCAGCAGTATGAAATTAGCCAATAAAGTCGCCGTCATTACCGGTGGCAACAGTGGTATCGGTTTGGCCATCGCCAAAGAGTTCGTCCGCCAAGGGGCCAAAGTGGCCATTCAGGGCCGCAACGCCGATACCCTGGCCGCCGCCGAAAAAGAGTTGGGAGAGGGTACCCTCGCCATGCAGGGCGACGTGCGTAACCTGTCCGATCTGGAGAGCCTCATGGCCACCGCTGCCGCCCAGTTGGGGCCGATCGACATCGTCGTGGCCAATGCCGGTGGGGCCACAGTGCAGCCGTTTCTGGAGGTGGATGAAGCCAGTTTTGATGCCCAGGTGGGCAGCAACTACAAAGGCACCTTCTTTACCGTGCAGAAGGCGGTACCGCGCATGAATGACGGCGGTGCAGTCATCCTGTTGTCGTCTATTGCTGCCGACCGGGGGCTGTCCGGGATGAGTGCCTATGCGGGCACCAAAGGGGCGGTCAACTCGCTGGCGCGGGTCTTGACGGCAGAACTGGCCCCCCGTGGTATCCGTGTCAACGTGCTTAGCCCCGGACCGATCGACACCCCCATCATGGGGCGGCTGGGCCTCCCCGATGAGCATATTCCGGCTGCAAAAGAGGGCTTTGCCTCGCTGGTGCCCATGGGGAAGCGGTTTGGTGAGGCGGCAGAGATGGCCACCATCGCCGCCTTTTTGGCCTCCGATGACGCCTCTTACGTGCACGGCGCCTACTTGACCGCCGATGGCGGTGCCAGTCAGGTGATGGGCGCTTGACCCCATTTCCCCGGCCCGGTTGGATGATCGGGTCGGGGGCTTTCTTCATTCCCGTTTTTAAATGAGTTTGTTATGACCCAATCCACACTGTCGAAGTCCAGCGCTGACCTTTTTACCCCCCTGAAATTGGGAGCGATCCCGTTGAGCAATCGGGTATTGATGGCCCCGCTCACCCGTAACCGGGCCGGGGAGGGCAACGTGCCCACCGATTTGAACGTCACCTACTACGCCCAGCGGGCCTCCGCCGGGCTGATTATCACCGAGGCGTCGCAGGTATCACCAGAAGGGGTCGGCTACCCCGCCACCCCCGGAATTCACACACCAGCGCAGGTGGCCGGGTGGAAGAAGGTGACCCAGGCGGTCCACGAAAAGGGTGGCCGCATGGTGTTGCAGTTGTGGCATGTGGGCCGTATCTCCCACCCGTCCATGCAGCCGGAAGGCGGCCTGCCGGTAGCCCCGTCGGCCATTCAGCCCGAGGGCGAAGCGATTACCTATGAGGGTATGCAACCGTTTGTGACCCCCCGTGCGCTGGCACTGGAAGAGCTTCCCGGCATTGTCAGCCAATACCGGCGGGCGGCCCAGAACGCCCGGTTGGCCGGTTTTGACGGGGTGGAGATCCACGCCGCCAACGGCTATCTGCTGGACCAATTCCTGCGCGATGGCAGCAACCACCGTAGCGATGCTTACGGCGGCACAGTAGCCAACCGCACCCGCCTGCTGCTGGAGGTGGTCGAGGCGGTCACCGAAGTGTGGCCCGCCGAACGGGTAGGGGTGCGGATCTCGCCCATCAACCGCTTTAACGACATTGTTGACAGCAACCCCGCATCGACCTTCACCCAGGTGGCCCGCGCCTTGAGTGGTCGTGGCCTCATGTACCTGCATGTGGTGGAGGGCGATTTTTTGAGTGGTGATACCACTGTGCCGTTCGACTGGGCGGCCATTAAAACCGCCTTTGCCGGTCCCTACATCGCCAATGGTGGTTACGACGGCCAGCGCGCCAACGCCCGCATTGCGGCCGGTGAGGTGGACGCAGTGGCATTCGGCAAGCTGTTTATCGCCAACCCGGACCTGCCCGCGCGGCTGGCTGCAGACG
>JALWRU010000363.1 GCA_026994095.1 Nitrospira sp.
GCTTACCCGCCGACCGGCGTCTCCACCGGGGTGGCCGGTTTGCTGACAAAGGTCTCGCTCGATTCCGAACCGGTAGAATTTTCTGCCGGAAGGGGAAACAGCACATCGGCACGGGTCACCCGGAAGGCCGCATCCTTGAATACCACGTGGGACCGGTTGAACCGGGTGGGTGAATCCAGCCCACAGGCGGCGGCCAGCGAATAGCAGCCCGCCCGCACGGTAGCGATGTAGTTGGCCACCCGGTATTTTTTCTCGTCCACCACCAGCGCATCTTCGTATTTGGGGTCGGTGGTGGCCACGCCCACCGGGCATTTTCCGGTGTGACATTTTTCGGTCATGATGCAACCGGTGGCGATCATAAACCCACGGGCTATGTTGACGCAGTCGGCCCCCAGCGCCAGCGCAATACAGATCTGGTCGGCGGAGTGCAGCTTGCCGGAGGCAAACAGTTTGACCCGGTCACGCACCCCGTATTTGCGCAGGGTGTCATCAGCGATAATGATGCCCGAATCGATGGGCAGTCCCATAGTGTCGGCCATCTCCCGATAGGTGGCACCCGAGCCGCCCTCTCCGCCATCGACAGTGATAAAGTCCGGACCTTGGCCAGTTTTGGCCATATAAGCAGCCAGCTCTTCCAGTGACAGGTCGGTACCGATTACTACTTTAATACCCACCGGCTTGCCACCCAGCTCCTGCAACCGCGCCACAAATGCCACCAAAGACGGCACGTCGTTGAATTCGTCAAAACGGTTGGGCGAGTCGATACGGGTCCAGGGGGCGACCCCACGGATTTTGGCGATCTCCGGGGTGACCTTGTCAGCCTCCAGATGACCGCCCTTGATCTTGGCCCCTTGCGCCAGCTTCAGCTCAAACGCCTTGACCTGTGGCAGGTTGGCCTTGGCAACAAACTCGTCTTCGTCAAAGGCCCCGTCCAGGGTACGGAAACCGAACTTGCCCGAGCCGATCTGGGCGATCACGTCGGCCCCGGTCAGATGGTATGGCGATACCCCACCCTCGCCGGTATTGTGCCAGCCTGCGCCGGTCATGGCGATGCCCCGGTTGATGGTCTCGTGGGCACGGGAGCCCAAAGCCCCGTAGCTCATGGCCGAGCAACCAAACCAGGAGCGGGTCACAAACGGCTGGCGACGGTTCGCTCCCACCACAATGGCCTCGTCTTCTGGCAGTAGCCACCGTTGCAACTGCACCGGCTCCCGGTGTTCATTACGAGTGAATACCCCCTCTGCATCCACGACAAACTTGATGGAGTCGATGGGCTCGTGGTTGTCCACATGCACCTCGTCCTGCTGCCGGGGAAACAGGGCATTGCCCAGGTAGAGGCCCGGTTTGACAAAGTCCCGCTTGGAGCCAAATCCAACGATCGACTTGCAGTACTTGGCCGCCATGATGATGCTGGTAAAATGCGCGCGGGAAAGCGGCTTGCCCTCGTTGTCGCCGTCGGTAATGTAGAACCGAAACTCCGGCCCGACCTTCTCGATCAGGTACCGAAACACCCCCAGAATCGGGTGGTTACGCAACAACGAGTGATGGCTCTGGCGGGTATTGCGTGAGTAGATCAGCAACAGCACCACAATCGGCGTACCGATCATGATGGTAGTCATCGCCAGGTTCGTAAGTGTCAGAATTTCCATGTGCTCCCCTTGTACTGCATCCCTGTTGCAGCGGTTTCCCTCTCCCCCTCTTCGGTCACTGGGAGAGTCGCCATAAACCGACGGGAATGTTGGGGAGCGACGGTGCTAGGGCCTGTGAACAGGCCCTAGTCAGGCAGGTAGCGGTTCAGACGTGGCAGCAACTCGGTGGCAAAGTCACGGGCGGTTTGGCGGGCGGCCGCCTCATCATCCTCCACCGGCACGATCACCCGCACCAACGCGCCGTCGGTACGGTGGCGCAGGGCCGCATCCCACACCATATACAGCTTGGCCATATATTCACTGGCGATGACCCGGCCCCGGTCTTGATACCAGTACAGCACCAATTGTCGATCGATGCCCCGACGGATGATAATTTCATTCACCTGTACGGTCGCTGAACCGCGTTGCAGGGTGGTTTCTGCCACGTCCTCCATCTGCCAGCCACCACCGGGGAGGCAGTTTTTAGGGGAGTGGTAGGTGGCACCGGTGCGCTGGCTGGCGTAAAAACCGATGTACAGATCTACCGGCACCCCGGCGCTGTCGTTACGGTAGCTGCGCGACAGGTAGTCGGTCACCCCCAGGGTTTTCAAAATCGGTGCCGACAGGGGCTGATCCTGGCTGGAACGGTTCGCAATATGGCGGGGAAAGTCGGCAAATTCCGCCCGGTTCACGGTCACGTCGGCGGTGGCCAGATACTGGCCCAACCCCAGTGTGACCCCCAGCATGAGTAACGCAATCAGTACTTCACGCCGCATGGGATTTCCTCGCCCGCAGCCAGCGCTCCGCCCAACGTAATGCCATGCTCTCGACCACCAGCATCGCCAACGCCACCACAAATACCAGCCAGCCGGAGAAGGTGTGGTAAAACCCCTGTGCTGCCTGCACCCCGTAAAAATGAGCCAGAATGCCGGTACCCGCTACACGACCGGCGTTGGCGACCACCGCAATGGGAATCGCCGACAGCACCAACAACGTTCTGGAGAGCAACCCTCGATGGACAAAATAGCCGAACACCATGGCCATGACGATCAACGATACCAGCGAGCGGATACCGCTACAGGCCTCGGCCACCTCCAGCGTGGTGGCGGCCAGATGAATGATGTTGCCCTCCCGGTAGACCGGAATGGACAGAAAAAACAGGGTGCGCTCGGCTACCTGCGCAGCAAACAACTGCAACGGCAGGGCGATCTGGTTCAGAACAATGGCCGGGAGTGGAACCGACAGGGCCAAAAACCCCACTGGAAAGGCCAATGCCTTAAAAAAGCGCCACCCCAGCAGCAGAATCACCAGCCCGATGAGTACGATCACCAGACTCATCCGCTGGATAAACAGCTCGGCGCCAATCCCGCCCAGCAACAGGGCCACCAGCCCCATGCCCAGGATGATCACCCCCCAATTGCTGGGGCGCAGCGGTATCTGCGCCAGTTGATGCTGGCGTTCCCAGATCAGGTAAGCCGATACCAGCGGTACCAAAAAGCCGTGGGAGTTGTTGGGGTCATTCTCCCAATCCTGTACCAGTTCCACCAGTATGTCGGCATAGACCATCCACAGAGCCGCCGCCAGCAGCACCAACGCCACCAGCCCGGATCGCAACCACTTTGCCGGGTGACGACCGGGGCGCAAACGCCGCCACAGGGTCGGGCGCGCCACCCCGTGCAACAGGTTAATCTGTGGATGTTGAATTGGGCTCATGGACGCCGTTAAGTAGATGGGAGCGGTCCACGCTCGTAGGTATCTGTCAGGTGGCTGCAACAGCGAAGCGATGTCACCGGTTCTTGTCGGTCAACCGGGACTTGCGCTCAAAAGAGCTTTTGCAGATGGGTCGCCAGGGCCTTGTCGACCTCAAACACAAACAGCCCGTCCCCCCCCCGGCAACGCCACACCCCCTCCTCAGAGGGCCACAACTCGATGGTCGAGAACACCGATTTACCCTTCCACAGCCGGATCTCCAGGTCCGCTGGCCCCAAATTTTCAGGAACCTCGTCCAGCAAGCCGGTTGCGGTCAACGGTGCCAGCAGTTCAAACAGTCGTGTGGTCCACGTGCGGTAGCGCAACCCGGATATCCGGTCGATCC
>JALWRU010000364.1 GCA_026994095.1 Nitrospira sp.
CACGGCAATATCGTGCACGTCCCGTGCCTCTGGCAGCTTGATCACCAGCCGCACGCCGTCACGATCCACCCCGGTGACGGTATGCAGGGTGCGGGAAAAACGCAGCACCAATTCACCGTCTTGCCAAATACCGGTGGTATCACTGCGGTCGATAATGTGGTCGTTGCCCTTATGCATCAACACAAACCCACCCGTCCCCAAACCAGAGTCGGCATAGGCACCGGGGCAGGTGACCAGCAATGGGCTAAATGGTGGGGGCGAGGTCATGGGTACCTGAAACACAAGATGGAACCGTGGCAGAACGCCCGGATTGTATCAGGTACGCCTCACAGGGCGCTGCATCGATACGGGTGCCAGCAAAAAACGGAGCGTTTGGCCCTTGTTCCGGCTGACCGATTCCGACAGACGCCCTAATAGGCGTTTTTGTGGGTGAACCCCTTGTAGATGGTCATGAAGATGATCTTCAGGTCGAGAAACAGTGACCAGTTACGGATGTAGTTCAGGTCGCACTCTACGCGCTTTTCCATCTTCTCCAGCGTCTCGGTCTGCCCCCGATAGCCGGACACCTGCGCCAGCCCGGTAATGCCAGGGCGGACCTTATGGCGCATCATGTAGCCCTTGATCAGGTGGCGATACTGCTCGTTGTGCACCACCGCATGGGGGCGCGGCCCGACAATCGACATGCGCCCCTGCAACACATTGTAGAACTGGGGCAACTCGTCCAGACTGGTACGGCGCAAAAACGCCCCAAACGGGGTAATGCGAGCATCACCCTGTTGCGCCTGACAGATATCGTCACCATCCTCGCACACGCTCATGGTGCGGAATTTATAGACCTTGATACAACGGCCATCCAGCCCATAACGCCGCTGTTTAAACAGAATCGGCCCTGGCGAGGTGAGCTTTACACCGATGCCAATGGCCACCAGTATCGGCGTGAGCATCAGCAGAATAGCCGACCCCAGCACTATGTCCTCCAGCCGTTTGAGCCAACCATCCACACCGGCAAAGGGCGACTCACACAGAGAGATCAACGGCAGACCATCCATATCCTGAGCGCGGGCGTTCATCAGCTGGAAGGTGAAAATATCAGGCACCATGTAGATAGAACAGGTGGAATCAGACAGCCGATCGACCAGTTCACGGATGCGCTCTTCGGCCCGCATGGGCAGCGCAATATAGACCATGTTGGTGCCGTGCTCGGCCACATAGGCGTCTACTTTGTCCAGCGACCCCAGATATGGCACCCGTAGATCCGCACCACGATTGGTATGGGCCCGGTCATCAAAGTAGCCCACGATCCGCAGCCCCAGCCACGGATTGTCATGGACCCGCTGCACCAATTTGTAGGCCAGTTCGCCACCCCCCGCCACCACCACGGTGCGGTAGTTTCGACCTCGCTCCCGCAACCAGCGAAGCAGTATCCGAACGGACAAATGGAAGGCGATCATTACCAACGGAGTAATCAGCGCCCAGGGCAGCAGTACCCGGCGGGAGATCAACTCGGAGGTTTTGGTGGCGTACCCCAGCATGAACAGCACGCCGCACACGGCCACCCAGGAGATCCAGATGTAGTGCGCTTCCTCCCCCAGAGGAGAAGCACGCCATGGCTGATAGACCCCGGCACTGCCAAAGGTCACCGCGACCAACAGGCCAGCAATGAATGCGAGCAGTTCGTATTGTCGGTCAAAAGGTACCTGCTGAATCCAGGCAACCGCCCCCAGAATCAGGACAGCCAGCACTGGATCCAGCAAGCGGCGAAAAAGCTGTATTGGAAAAATGCGGCGCTCTACAAAACCCATCGGTACCCACCCCCTCAATCCCTGGTTGTGAATGAACCTTGCCGCCACTATCGCAAGGTGCCGAAAAGCCTAACATATCGGCAGGTGATCTTTCTATAAGCACTTTGTCACACTACCAAAGTGATTTCCCATACTGCCGGGGACCACTTCGCTCTGCGGCGACAACGAACGATTATTGACACTCCGTTAAGTGGCCAAACGTGCGTGATAGCACGGCATTTTTTGACATGTCATTTACTGCGATTTTTCTTGCGATCTTTCCCAATTCAGCCCGACGGCCAGGATCATCTGCAAGCGTTTGAATCGCGCTCAAAAATTCCGCCGCATCTCCCGGAGGGGTCACAAGACCACAGTTAGAAATTGCTATTGCCACAAGGCTGTCCGGGAGAGCCGTCGCAATCACTGGACGTCCAGAAGCTAACATACCTGTGAGCTTGGACGGCATCACCAACTCCCCCACGTCCGCCCGTTGGGGCAGCAGATGGATATGGGCACACGCCAGCAGGTCGTTTAGCCGCTCAAGCGGTTGCAGAGGTGCCATGGAAACGTTGCCAAGCCCCGCAGTCTGCCGTTCCAAACGGGCCCGCGCAGCGCCATCACCACACAACAAAAAATGTATGCGTGGATCCGCCTGTGCCCGCTCAGCGGCCTCAACCAACAACTCCAGGCCCTGTTTTTCGCCCATATTGCCCGCGTACAGGCAAATTATCCGACCCGCTGGCACACCCAGTTCAGCCGCCAGATCTGGCCTATTCTGCCGGGCGGTAATGACATCCGTATCCACCCAATTCGGGAACAGCGCCACCCGGTCAGGATCGGCGCCCTTGCCGGTGAAACGATCGCACATCGCCAGAGAAATGCTGGACAGTCGGTCAAACCGCCTCATCAGCCAGCTCTCAATTGCTTGAGCGATCGTCCGGGATATCCCCGGCTTGAGAATCCCCAGGGCAAAGGCCGCATCGACCTCAAAATCCTGCACATGCAACCATGCTTGTGCACCGCTCAAACGGGCGACCAGTAACGCCTGAGGCGCGCATACCAAAGGTGGCTCGATCACCATTACCACCTGTGGCCGCCACAGAACCTGAGCCAACATGGGCCATAAACTGGTAAAGGAAAAGCTCAATAAATGGGCAATCCGTTTAAGACCGCTCACCTTGCCGGGTACCCACAGGGGGCAACGCCACACGGTCACACCGTCGATAATTTCTCGCTGATAACGGCGGGCGGAATAGCCTGCGCCCACCTGCCACGCGGGGTAGTAAGGAGGAGCGGTCACAACCTTCACCTCATGCCCCTGTTGGGCCAGCCAAGCGGCCATCTCGCCGGTATATTTGCCGATCCCGGTCAGTTCAGGGGTGTAATTAATCCCCAGAATCAGGATGCGCATCAGTGTCTTGATTTCTTGGCCGCACGGCTTTCGCTGGCGACCCGTAACAGATCATCCCACCGGGCAGATCAGCAAACACGGTGCTGCGGGCGCCGACCACCGCGCCCCGGCCAACCGTAACGCCAGGACCAATAAATACGTCTGTGGCGACCCAGGCCTGATCCTCGATGATTATTTTTTGAGTCCAAAGGTCAAAACTGGCAACATCGTGTCGATGGGCAGCGGTGCACAAGTAAGAGCGTTGAGAAACCACCGCGTGGTGCCCCACATGGATATCGCCCAAACTGTATAAAACCACCTCGTTACCGATCCATGCATAATCGCCAATGCTCACCTTCCACGGATAGGTGATTTGCGCATCAGGCCGAATCAGAACCCCTCTACCTACACGAGCGCCAAAACGCCGCAACAGCCACCGTCGCCAGCCGTACATGATCTGGGGAGAGCATCGGAACAACGTTACATAACAGAGGTTCCAGAACTGAACAAACCAGGCCGGTCGGCCACGAAAACCGGGGGGGACGGAGAAGCGCGATAGGTCTTGGTAGTTAAGGGGCACTGGCATGCTGCCTACGAAGGTCGATGCTACAGGCCATGAGACAGAGAACGATCAAGCCAAAAGTAAGCGTTTTATATGAAGGCTGGAATAGAACCCCAACAACTACAACAGAAGAGCTGGCCGCTGCCACTGCGTAATTCTTGAATACACATGGAACAAGCATCCCCCCAATACGCCACCAATAGATCCCAACCGCCAGGGTGCCCAACAACCCTGTTTTTAGAACACTATAAGATACTAACGAATGAGTATATGACACGCGAACAAGTTTTGACGCGGGACTAACAAATACGCCACCCCATCCGATTCCAGTCAATAATGTATGCCAAGAGGAAGATATCTCCGCCAATATTGCCGATAACTCTTGGTCCTTTTCGTTCATCCCGACCAGCCCTTGTTTTTCAGAAATCAGCCCAACTGCACCTACCACCTGATCCCACGTCATGTACAACATGATCGCGCCAAAAACTGAAATCACTAACCCTTTAACCAACGACCTGGATGCCGTCATAAAAACAAACACAAACAGGCTTATTGCCGTGAGAAATATGGGGCCTCTCTGAACGATAGACACCAATGATGCCAGCGCAAGCATCCCTCCAACAGCACTAGCAATAGCAACAACAATACTCTTTCTTCCGTGCAAATGATCAAAGGCCATAATCAGCAAAAATACCGCCGAAAATAATACTGTTGGATCATAGGGTAGGTATAGCTTGTCTATCAAAATCGTCTCGCCAACTGCCAGCGGAGATTCCCCGATATCCAAAAAAAATCGGACCGAAATAATTACGCCACACCAAGATAATACCCAAGCCAGGGTCATGCCCATCGGACGTTTGGTCTGTATAAAAATCGGCAGCAAGAATAAGGGGAAAAAGAGATAGCCCAGTGGGATGACATCTCGAACGACATCGACAATATCCCACCCCCTGAAGACGCCTATCACCAGTGGCACGATCAGTAGATACAGAAACGCCCCATACAGCAGCTGCGACAATGGCCCTCTCTTGGGCCACAGCAGGAAGCCACCGCTCGCATAGGCAATCTCCCTGACCCCAACGCTGGCCAACAGCAGCAGGCCGACTACCATCTCGGGCACGCCTGGATTTTTTGGGAAAGGCGTGCTCCAGATCGCATACACCAACACAGACAGTGAAAGCGCTGCTAGCCGTAGCGATGACTCATTAACACAAACCCGGCCAATGCGGCTCGGACCAACTTTTACGATCGGTGTGAGGCTGTCTTTGGCACTCTCACCCATCGGCAATCACTGTCCACCCCTGCGGGCTAACTCCCCTTGTTTGATACCAATCTGCCAGTAGTAAAATGCCCGGGCCAACGCAAAGTGAAACCCTGCGCGACCGTCCAGAAAACCACGCATTAACAGATAAGAATGGGCAAAGGCGACAACACCCTTTAACGGGAGCTTTTCAAAAGCCTTCTTTAGCAACAAGCGCGCTCCAGGCTGAGTATCTGTAGGAGCAACCAGCGCATTCTTCTGGCGCAACATGGCCTCCCAATCGGAGTACCGATTATGGCGGTCAAAATAGTGAAAAAGATTATCGGCATCCCGGTGTATCATGCGACCGGTAAGCGACCCAGTATTCCCCTCCACATGAGGCTGATAGTGGCCCTCGACCTCCCACATGTTGGCCACATCGAGATCATCATAATCGACAAAACGGCCCTTGTGCCGGTTAAACATCGCCAACTTGAACACCCGATGACCGTACTGCAACACCGTATCGAGAAATACATAATTGAAGGCAACAAAATAGCCATCCAACGTTGGACCGGAAGCAAACATCTTTGCTAATTCGTCGGCCAGTTCTTCAGTAACCTCTTCGTCCGCGTCTACATAGAGTACCCAATCATACTCAAACGGCAGATTTTGCAGGCACCATTGCTTCTTCTTAGGATATTTCCCATCCCAGGAAAAGGGCACCACCTGAGCGCCCAAACCGTCGGCAAGGGTGCAGGTTTGATCATCAGAATGAGAGTCGACTACAAATACTTGCGCGAAACGTGCCACCGATGCCAGACATTTTTCAATGTTCTTTTCCTCGTTCTTGGTCATTATAATGACCGACATCGGAATCGATAATTGAGAGTGTGACGTATCCACTTAATAGCAGCCTAATTGGTCATAGTTATTATTCATATAAAACACGGAACGAGAAAACCTATAGCTGCAAAATAGGGCGTGACAACTTATACTTCAAAACTACCTATCTGGTAGGGTGAGAGGGCTTGTATGCGCGGCATACCATGGATTTCCATATCCACCGAACACGACCCACATTGTGAAAGGTGACATTTACAAACCCCTCTTCTTTCAGCATCGAAGAGAGGGTTTTTTCAGAGAAGAACTTGATATGCCCCCCCTCCCACTGACTGTGATGGTGTTGATCCCAGTGGTTAAAAATACTGAGCAGCAAATTTTTGAGGTAACCATGATAGGGCGTTGTCAGGATAACGTACCCCCCTGGCCGGACGATATCATAGACGTTGGCAACAAATTTTTGTGGCGAATAAAGGTGCTCGATCACCTCGGACGATACGACAACATCCACCTCCGGGGTCACTTCTTTAAAATCTTGCACCACCGAATGTACCTGGTAACGGGTCTCTGGATGCGCTTTGCGGGCAATCTCAATGCCGTCCTCCGCCAGGTCCACTCCCAACACGTTATGCCCCAATGCGGTCAAACGGGATGAAATATATCCGTTCCCACACCCGGCATCCAGAATATCCAGCTCTTGCCCGGAAATCAGGGCTCGAATGATCGGAAAGGTATAGTCATGGTCGGCGGTTGAATCCGCCCCCTCCCACCCGTAGTGGTTTTCTCCCTCGTTTTCCGGGATTTTCCTCACGTCTATCCTTATGAGTTACTAATGTGCTTAGCACCGACGAGCCGCCCTAATGCTCGTCATAACTTGAATCCAGCCCCTGCGACAACAGATCATACTACCAAGCAAAGCTAGGAGGAAATTGAATCTAGCCGACGGTACACCGGCCTGAGCATCGCCAACCAGCAGATTATGCATACCCCCATGCGGCCAGCCGAGGGCCGATCTGTTTCAGGTACTCCGCCTCTACGGAGGAACTGAACACATTCCTTCCCTGCCCCACCTGACCACTTCTGAAGGTATTGGTCCCGCCAAACAGGCTACTGACCACCTGCTCCACGTCCACATCCACCACGCCGATCCATTTGAAGACCTGTTGTACGGTATCCAACTGCACCGCATCATCACCGCCCCCCTTGGCCCCTACCAAATCTTCAAATCGAACCACCAACACCTGCTCAGGACGACACACCCACTCGTAGGAACGGTCCAGCACAGTCGCAAACGACTCCAGAGGAGTGGGGCCAGTGGGAATCCCCCGAAGCAGGGCAAGCAACTTTTCGTCCTGCGACAGCGGGGCAAACAGACGGTGGGCAAAATAGTCTGCCCGAGTATCGATCCAGCGGGCGTAGGAATACAGCACATCAGCTGGATCCCTGACGATCTGAATTGACTTGAAATCGTTGCGCAAGAGAAGGTCCAGCAGCACTCCGGAATAGGGAGCATGACCACTGATGCATGAACCCTTGCACCGGCCCAGCTTCCTGCTCATCCACCGGAAGGAAACAGACTGAGCAGTCTCAATCCCTACCGCAATTGAACGGTCTGAAAACCATGGTTCACGAATGGCCTTTCTGACAATCGGCCAACTTCCAATGGTGAGGCTCGAAGCGATTCCCAAATTTCCATACCGGATACCTGCCAACCGGGTCAGCTTTAAAAGAAGGTTATTCCCCGACTTCCAGATCCCATTGACGAACACCCCATGTTGCACTGTACTCAACTCACGCAGCCTTTAGCTTTCGACCAAAAAACAATAACGTACACAAAATCGATACCGCCCCAAAAACGATTGATGTTGAAGCGCCAACCAGTTCAAACGAAGGCACAAGAAAATAGCCCGAGACGCAAACCACCAGCGCACCCACTGCATAACTAGCTGGAATTAAACGGACATCCCCCACAGTGCGCTCGCGAATCGATACCACTCGAAACACGAACATCACAGATATCCCTACAAATAATATTAGTAAAACGTCTTTGTAATGACTGTAGTCATTACCAAAAATAGCGTTAAGAATAATGCCACCATATGCCCATATAACACCACACATTGATAACCAAAAAAACACCCCAACTACCAACAGTTTATTCAGGGCTTTTTCTACGACCATCCTTCCGTCTATCGACGCCCTTCCAACCCGCGCAGACACAGAAGTCTCTAACACCTCAAACACAATATTTGAAAAGCTCGACAAGCTTCTTATTGTGAAGAACGAAGCTACCATCTCTACACCATGAGCCCATCCGATAATAAATATTGGCGCGCTCCCCCAAAACCACACGAATGGCCCGCTAACCAAGAGCCACTTGGTATGGCCAATGGAATCTCGTATGCCACTGATAGAACGACAAAAAGAAGACCTAAAAGACCGTGACACCGTAAGTATGGATGGGATAACAGATGGAAGGACAATCACATACATTAGACTTTCAAAGTTATCCGGATGCACCAGAATAATCGCCCCAATTCGGGCCGGATAAATCAACAAACTTGATAACGCAGCTCGACGCTCACCACCAAATATATATGCCGACCTTCGATCAAAGTCTGCTAGCTGCTGTACGAAAAAAAACGCAAATAATAACAGCACACTGTACAGTCCCTCTCCCCAGCCATATCCAGCCGACAAAGATACAAATACTGACGTAGCTAATACAGCAGATAAAAACCCGTAAATACACTGGGTGAGAGATAAATCACTATGATAGTGGCTCGCATTTTTTGCCCGGGGCGCTTGAACCGCTGCGGTTTGAAATATGGCCGTCATATTCCAAATGACCAGACCAAGATATAAGGTTATTGCATAGCCAAACTTCCCATGCTCAACCTGGTTCAGATAGTTCGCAGAGAGCGCAATCGTCAGAAAATTCCCACCCGACACCATCATTTGATCGACAAACGGCCACATCGGAATATCGGGGGGGAGCTTGCTGGAAATGTTCGATCGAATTCCCACCCGTTATCCTGACCAACCTCTGACGGGGTAGAATTCCCCCGCTCAACCATACTGTTTTTGAGTATGGTTAAATCGCTCGTGCGACGATCTAATATTTTTTGAACTCGTTACCCACCAACGTGACGCGCACCCAATATAATGGTGTTTAGCCACTAAGTTTTCTGACGACACAGCCCACCTGCCCTATCGTCAGTACCAAGGTTCATGGTACATGAAGATATGCCGCTTCATGAAGCGATAAAGCAGATCCGCTAAACTAACACCAGATATGGACCTACCTCACCTCCTCATCCTCGGCGAAGTCCTCTTCGACCTGTTCCCTGACGGCCCTCGCCTGGGCGGCGCGCCATTTAATGTGGCGTGGCATCTGGCCGGGCTGGGCGACACGCCCCATTTTATCAGCCGTATCGGCGACGATACCAACGGCGCTCGGATACGCCAGCAGATGACCGCCCACCAGATGATACCGGACGGCATACAGACCGACTCGGACCACCCTACCGGACAGGTCGTGATCTCGATGGAAGGCGCTGACCATACCTTTAAGATTCTGCCAGATCAGGCCTACGACCACCTACAATCCGCTCCGGTTCTGGCATCCATCACCGCTATCTCGCCAACACTGGTCTATTTTGGCACCCTCGCCCTGCGCGCCGAACCCAGCCGGTCGACTATTTTGGCGGCGGTGGAGGCGGTCGGTGCCAACGACGGCATCTGCTTTCTCGACATCAACCTGCGGCAGGACTGCTGGACCGGCAACACCCTGGAGTTGGCGCTAGCCCACGCCGCCGTGGTCAAACTCAACGATGACGAACTGGCGACCCTCGCCCGCCTGCACGGCTGGCAGGGCAATCAGGCGGCGCTATTACACACCTTGCAGACCCACTACGCGCTCACCGGCATCTGCCTCACCCGAGGGGCAGACGGGGCCATGTGGCTCGACCGCTCCGGGCTGGTAGAGACCCCCGCCCCATCGGTTACGGTAGTGGATACGGTCGGCGCGGGAGATGCCCTGTCAGCGGTACTGATCCACGGGTTGCTGCACGGCTGGACCATGTCAGTGACACTGACCCGCGCTGTCGCCTTTGCCGCCCGTATCTGTGCCGAAAGGGGGGCCTGCCCGGAAGACGACTCCTTCTATATTGATATCCTGTCCGGGTGGCAAGCAGCAGACCAATGAACCGCCACGGCCTCTATATTGCCCTGCTGTCGGTCCACGGACTGATCCGTGCCGACGCGCCGGAGCTGGGGCGCGACGCGGACACCGGCGGCCAGACCACCTACGTGCTGGAGCTGGCCCGCACGCTGATCCAGCACCCCAAGGTGGCGCAGGTGGACCTGTTCACGCGCCGCATATTCGACCGCTCCATCGGCACCGAATACTCCCGCGAGATCGAACCCCTTGGCCCCCACGGCGGGCGCATCGTCCGTATCGCCTGTGGCCCGCGTCGCTACCTGCGCAAGGAGCTGTTATGGCCCTATCTGGATAGTTTTGTAGACAGCACGGTCAGTTTTTTGCGACGTCAGCGCCACACCCCTCACCTGTTCCACAGCCACTATGCGGACGCGGGTTATGTGGGCCATGAACTGTCCCGTTTTTTAGGGATTCCGCTGGTCCACACCGGCCACTCCCTGGGGCGCAGCAAGCGGGAGCGGCTGCTGGCGGGTGGAGCCTCGCCGGACAAGATCGAACGCCAGTACCGGTTGAATCACCGCATCGACGCGGAGGAGCGGGTGCTGGAACATGCCGACTGGGTCATCTGCTCCACCCGGCAGGAGGCCGACGAGCAGTGGAGCACCTATGAAAACGCCTACAACACCCGCCTGGTGGTCATTCCGCCGGGCACCGATACCGCCCGTTTTTCGCCCCCCAAACGGGGTTGGCGACACCCGCCCATACAGTCCTCGGTAGACCGTTTTCTGGCGCGACCGCACCGACCGATGATCCTGGCACTGGCCCGCCCGGACCCGCGCAAGAACCTGCGTCGACTGGTGGCGGCCTACGCCCAAAGCCCTGCGTTGCGACGGCTTGCCAATCTGGTCATCGTGGCGGGCAACCGGGACGATGTACGCACGCTGGAGGAGCCCGCCAAAAGCGAGCTGACCCGGATCATGCTCGACATCGACCGGTACGATCTGTACGGCCAGATTGCCATGCCCAAGCGCCACACGGCCAACGACGTGCCCGAGCTGTATCGATTGACGGTACGGCGGCGGGGGGTGTTTGTGAACCCGGCCCTGACCGAGCCGTTTGGCCTGACCCTCATCGAGGCGGCCGCCAGCGGTGTACCCATCGTCGCCACCGATGATGGTGGCCCCCGCGACATCATCGGCAACTGCAACAACGGCTACCTCATCGATGCCCTCAACCCGGCCGACATCGCCGGCAAAATTGAGACCGTACTGTCTCAGCGCGAGCGCTGGCGACGGCTGTCGGAGTCAGGCCGTTCCGGGGTGCGACGGCACTATACCTGGAACGCCCACGTGAACCGCTACGTCAAGGAGATCACCGCCATGATCGACCGTTTGCGCCCCCGTGGCCTGTCCCGCAAGCGCACCGAAGCGGCCCGCCAGCGGCTGTTGCAACTGGACCGCATGCTGGTGTGTGACATCGACGATACGCTGGTGGGAGACGACCGGGCCATGGCTGAGCTGATCACCACCATCAAGCGGCACCGCCACCGGCTGGCGTTTGTGGTGGCCACCGGTCGCTCGCTGGCGCTCACCCAATCGATTCTGGCAGAGAAACAGATCCCCACCCCGGACGTGCTGATTACCTCGGTCGGCACCGCCATTCATGAGGGACCGCACCTGGACCCGGCGGACGGCTGGACCCGCCACCTGCGCGAAAAATGGCAACGGGCGGGGGTGGTGTCTGCGCTGGAAGGGCTACCCGGCCTGAAACTACAGGGCGACGAAGGGCAGCAGCCGTTCAAGGTCAGCTATTTTGTGGAGGGCGGTGAAGCGGTCATCGAACAGGTCAAAACCCGTCTACGGGAAGCCGGATTACGGTTTACTGCTGCCTTCTCCCACGGACAATTTTTAGACATTCTGCCCCTGCGCGCCAGCAAGGGAAAGGCCATCCGCTATCTGGCGGACAAGTGGGAGATCCCGCTGCAACAGGTGCTGGTGGCTGGAGACTCCGGCAACGATGAAGAGATGTTGCGAGGCGGTACCCTGGGGGTGGTGGTGGGCAATTTCAGCCCGGAGCTGGCACCGTTAAAGGGCCAACCTGGCATCTACTTTGCTGAAAAACAGTACGCAGCAGGCATTTTGGAAGGCATCACCCACTACGGTTTTCTGAACCCCTGAGCCCAATCGACCGACAAGAACGGCACCTTATAGTGGGAGAGCGCACCGTGGCCAGCGATTTTAATGCCGCCTTACGAGACAACAAAGCCATCCTGTATCCGCTGTTTCAGCACTTGGCGGGCCTGGGCAAACCGTTTTTGCTGCGCAGTGATATCGGCGACGCGGTGGCCTGCTACTGCGAAGCTCACCCGGAGGCGGAGATCTGCCTGTCCAACCCGCAACTTAAAGTCTGGTTCAGCCAGATACAGGAAGCGGTGGTGGATTCCAGCCGCATCTGCCTGGCGGTGCGTACCCGCATTGCCCGCTGGCAGTACCTGCAGGTGCATCTGGAGAACCTGCAGCCGGAGGTCATCTCCGTGCAAGAGTACTTAGGCCGCAAGGAGCAGCATATTCAAGGGCCGGGAGCGTTTGAACCGAACCCGCTGGAGCTGGATATCGCCCCCTTCAACCGGGGCTTTCCAATGATGGGCAAGTCCAAGAGTATTGGCCGGGGCATGGAATTTTTGAACCGCCATCTGGCCAGCCAGATGTTCCGTGACCGGACGGCTGCGGGGGAGCAGCTGCTGCGCTTTTTAAAGCTGCATCAGGTGGACGGATACTCCCTGCTGGTCAACGATCGCATCACCGATCTGGCAGCGCTGGAAGACCGCCTCAGGGACGCCCAGCGTTATATCGGCTCGGTGGATGACGACACCCCCTGGGCAGAGCTGGCCAACGCCATGCAATCGATGGGGTTTGAGCCGGGCTGGGGCGGCAAGGCCGCGCGGGTGGCCGACATGCTGGAGCTGCTTGCCGATTTGATCGAAGCGCCGGAGGCGGGGGTGCTGGAGCGGTTTTTGTCGCGCATCCCCATGATCTTCCGCATCGCCCTCATGTCGCCCCACGGCTGGTTTGGTCAGGAGGGCGTGCTGGGCCGACCGGATACCGGTGGCCAGGTGGTCTACATTCTCGATCAGGTGCGGGCCATGGAGGCCCATATGTGTCGCTGGTTTGAGGAGCAGGGGGTCAATGTTACCCCGCGCATCCTCATCGTCACCCGCCAGATTCCGGAGTCGGAGGGCACCCAGTGCCATGTGCGGCTGGAGCGGGTCCACGGCTGCAACTACACCGACATCCTGCGGGTGCCGTTCCGCGAACCCAACGGCGAGGTGCTGCCCCACTGGATCTCCCGTTTTAACGTGTGGCCCTATCTGGAACGGTTTGCGCTGGAGACCGAGCGTGAATTGATGGCCGAGATGGGCCATCGCCCCGACCTGATTATCGGCAACTACTCCGACGGCAATCTGGTGGCCAGCGTATTGGCCCACCGCATGGGCGTGACCCAGTGCAACGTGGCCCACGCGCTGGAAAAATCCAAATATGTGCTGTCCGACCTGTACTGGCAGAACAACGAAGAAACGTACCATTTCTCCACCCAGTTCACCGCCGATCTGATCGCCATGAACATGGCCGATTTCATCATCACCAGCACCTATCAGGAGATCGCCGGCACCGAAGATACGGTGGGCCAGTACGAGAGTTACAGCAACTTTACGCTGCCCGGCCTCTACCGGGTGGTGAACGGTATCGACCCGTTTGACCCCAAGTTCAACATCGTCTCCCCCGGTGCCGCTGCCGACATCTATTTCCCCTGGAGCGAGGCCGACCGCCGTCTCACCGGGCTGCATCCAAAAAATAACGCGCTGCTGTTCGACAAGGGCATCGACGACCCCCATCGGGGCCACCTGACCGACCCGGACAAACCGATCATCCTCAGCATCGCCCGGCTGGACCGCATCAAGAACCTGACCGGCCTTGTAGACGCCTTTGGCCGCAGCGAACGGCTGCGCTCCCAGGCCAATCTGGTGGTCATCGGTGGCCATATCGACCCGGACGCCTGTAGCGATCAGGAGGAGGCCGA
>JALWRU010000365.1 GCA_026994095.1 Nitrospira sp.
AGGGTGCGACCACCCCTCGTTTCGCCGACGGGCTCAAAAAAGCGGCCTGATCCCGGCGACAGAGCCACCCGGTGGTATGCCGCCGGGTGTATTGCCAGGTACGCCATTGAGGGCGGGGAGCAATCCCCGCCCTTTTTTTGTGGGTCACCAAACACGGCTAGGCGCTCACCCGCCTGTGCGGGTATCATAGGTGGATGAAAGTTGCCCTGTGAGCCGTATCATGCGAAACCCCCTCGCCTCCCTGTCGATGTTTGCAGTGCTGTGGCGTTCCCTGCGTCTGGCAGCACGGTTGTTGAGCGATGTGCGAGTGCCCTTGTGGCCCAAACTCATTGTGGTGGGTGCGCTGCTCTACCTGATCTCACCCATTGATCTAATGCCCGATTATCTGGTGCCCCTGCTGGGCCAGACCGACGATGCGCTGGTGTTGTGGCTGGCATTTCGTGCGTTGGTGCGACTGTCGCCACCTGACGTGGTGGCCGAACACCAGTCAACCACCTAAATCGATTTTCGTTTGCACCCTCCCGAAATTCAGCTAGAGAACATCACCCATGCCTACGACGGTGGCGTAGATGTGTTACGCGGATTGTCCCTGACGATAGCGGGAGGCATTTGCGCGGTGCTGGGCGGTAATGGTGCGGGCAAAAGTACCCTGTTAAAACTGGCCTCTGCGTTGTTGCTGCCCGACAAGGGCCGGGTAGTCGTGGCCGGTATCGACAGCCGTGATGACCCGCTTGTGGCCAAGCAACGCTCCGCCTATCTGCCAGAAACCATCCGCATGGATGAACTGCTTACGGTGGCCGAAGTACTGGCCTTTGTGGCCGATTTACGGGGCGTTCCCCACACCGGTATCGACCGTTTGTGTGAACTGTTTTTTTTGACCGAGCATCGGCACACCCTGTTTGGCCAACTGTCCTTCGGTTCGCGCCGCAAGCTGGGGCTGGTGGCGGCATTTTTGGCAGCCGCGCCGGTGATGGTACTGGACGAGCCGGACACCGGGCTGGATGTGGTGGCTGTCAATGCGCTGGAGGGCCAACTGGCTGTCCATCGAGGGGCGGGCGGAACGGTATTGCTGTCGTCCCACGACATGGCGTTTGTGGCCCGCACCTGCGACCAACTGGTGGTGCTGAACGGCGGACAGGTACAGTGGCAGGGGCCACCCACACAGTTGGTGTCCGAGTCCGGTGCAGACGATCTGCACGGTGCGGTTACGCGTCTGTTATCGGAGCCAGCAGCCACCGCCGAAGGGGTCACCTGATGGGTACGGTACGGGGACGCACACAGGGGCTCAAGCCGTCACAACTGCACGCGCTGGAGCGGCTGTTCCGACGGCGGGTGGCACCAGAGATGGTGATCTCGGTGGAGTTGGCCCGCACCCTGGCATCGGTCTCACGGGAGACCGGGCGACAGGTGGGGCTGTTGCTGGATCGGCGCGGCGAAGTGCGCTTTGTGATTGTCGGCAACGATCGGGAGATCCATTTTCCTGATCTGTCGGCCTACCGTACCGGCGGCCACCGCCTGCGCGGCTTGCGCTGCATCCATACCCACTTGAAGGGTGAAACCCTCACCGAAGACGACCTGACCGATCTCTCAGGCCTGCGGCTCGACCTGATGGCGGCGCTGGAGGTGGATCGGGAGGGGCTACCGGGGCGGCTCTATATTGCCCACCTGCAACCGGCTGCGGAGGCCGGGGCCGACACGGTAGAGCTGCCGCCGGAGGATATTCATCACCCCACCACCCACTGCGCCCACCTGATCGAGTCGGTAGAAGACACCCTTTCACAGGCCCCCGGTGGTCGGGATGTCAAAGACCCCCGTGAGCGGGCGCTGCTGGTGAGTGTCACCACCGGCCATAAGCAGGAGGCGGAAGACTCGCTGGAGGAGTTGGCTGCGCTGGCCGACTCCGCCGGGTTGATCGTGCTGGATTCGGTGTTGCAACGGCCACGCAAGATTCATCCGCGTTATCTGATGGGGGTGGGCAAACTGCAAGAAGTGGTGGTGCGCGCCATGCAGCGGGAGGCGGACCTGATCCTGTTCGATCAGGACCTGACCCCCGGCCAGTTTGAGGCCGTTGCGGCAGCTACGGAATTAAAGGTGCTGGACCGTACCCAGTTGATTCTGGACATCTTCTCTCGCCGCGCCTTGAGCGCCGACGGCAAGGTGCAGGTGGAGCTGGCGCAGATGCGCTACCGACTACCACGGCTGGGGTTACGCCAACGAGCCTTGTCTCGTTTGACCGGCGGAATCGGTGGTCGTGGGCCGGGTGAAACCCGGCTGGAGATCGACATGCGGCGGGCCCGCGACCGTATTCGGCGGCTGGAAAAACAGCTGGAATCCTTGAGCCGCAGCCGTCAGCAGCGGCGCAAAAAGCGGCTCAATGCCGGGGTGCCCATTATCTCGGTGGTGGGCTATACCAACGCCGGTAAATCGACCCTGTTAAATGCCCTCACCCAAAGCAGGGTGGTGGCCGCCGACCAGCTGTTTGCCACCCTGGATACCTCCACCCGGCGGTTGCGCTTTCCAGAGGACCGGGAAGTCTTGATCACCGACACCGTGGGGTTCATCCGGCGGTTGCCCAAGGATCTGGTGCGCGCCTTTCAATCCACGCTGGATGAACTGGCCGATGCAGATCTGTTGCTGCACGTGGTGGACGCCTCTCACCCTCAATTTCCAGAGCAGATTGAGGCGGTGGAGCGCATTTTGAACGACCTGGAGTTGGGCCATATCGATACCCTGCTGGTGCTGAACAAAACCGACCGCTTAAGCGCTGACCAGGTCACTGCGTTGGTGCGCAACCGGGGCGGGATTCCAGTGGCGGCGGTGAATCGAAAAAGTTTTCAGCCGTTGATGGACGCGATTTACTACCACCTGTGGCAGATGGGGGCGCCATCCTCCCCGGCGCAGGTGGCGATCGGCGAGCCGGAATGACCGACCGGGCGGAGTTGATCTGTGTGGTCGGCCCCACCGGGGTCGGTAAAACCGCCTTCTCGTTGGCCCTGGCCGAGGGGATCGATGGCGAGATCATCAACGCGGACTCCCGCCAGCTCTACCGACGGCTGGACATCGGCACTGCCAAACCGACAGCCGAAGAGCGGGCCAGGGTGCCCCACCATCTGATCGATGTGGCCGACCCGCTGGAGCCGTTCAGCACCGGCCAGTACTGTGCCTTGGCCGACGCTGCCATTGCTGATATTCAGGGCCGTGGCAAGGTGCCTGTTGTGGTGGGTGGTACCGGCCTGTATGTGCGGGCGTTGATCGACGGGCTGTGGGATGGTCCCACCGCCAACCCGTCGCTCAGGGCAGCGCTGGAGGGGGTCGAGTCGGCGGCAGGGGAGGGGACTTTGCACCACCTGCTGGGGCGGCTTGATCCTGACTCTGCCACCCGGATTCACCCCAACGACCGCTATAAGACCATCCGCGCGCTGGAGATTACCCTGTTGTGCCGACAGCCTGCTTCCGAGGCCCGTGCCGCCCACGGCTTTCCGGGCAGATACCGGGCATTACTGGTGGGGCTGACCTGCCCTAAAGAGGTGTTGCACCAACGGATTGAGGCGCGGGTGCAGCAGATGGTGGCCGACGGCTGGCTGGCAGAGGTAACGGCGCTGCTGGAGAGTGGAATCGGCCCGGACGCCCCGGCCATGAACGCGGTAGGATACCGCCAGATTTGCGCCCATCTGCA
>JALWRU010000366.1 GCA_026994095.1 Nitrospira sp.
CGCCCGATCAACTGCATAAATACGCCGGTTTCACAATAAAACTGCATCTCTGCCACCTCAAACCCGCTACACAGCGCCAATGTGGGCGGTAGCGCACCGTTGGTTAGCATGGCGTAGGCATGGCCCGCCGAATGGGCACAATTGCCTGCATAGAACTGGGGCACTACCGGCTCTGCCGCACAGAATTGTTCCAGCTCCCGCTGAATCCGGGCCAGATGATTACCTTCCGACTCCTTTGCCCGGTCGGCAAAGTGGGTCTTGACCAGACCGTGTTGGCAGGCATACGTGCAGGCGTCAGCACAGATCCCCATGGCGGTGATCAGGTCGGGTTCCTGACGGGCAATCACCTTGCCCAAATTGTGCAGTTCACCATGACAGGACTCATCCCGCTGCTCAAAATAACCGACGATCCGGTGGGCACCCAGCAGTGGCAGATAGCGCCTGAACACCTTGATGGTGCCGGTACGGTTCTGCCGCGCCTTGCCGTAAGCACGAATAAAATCGGCCATCACCTGCGGCTGTTGCGCTGCGGTGATAGAGCCTGTCATCAAGGGGTGGGTACGGGCTGCCTGCGTGGCCGCCATCGGCCGGGAAGGACGGCTGGAGTCGCTATCGGCTGCATGCGCCCCGTGGGACATTCCGGCGTAGGACGGTACCGCCAGTAGCAGTAGCCACCCAACCACCGCCAGCCGTTGCACAACACGGTTCATTGGCCCCTCCAATCCTGATTGTTTGCCGTTACAGCATAGACTACCAGCTTGCGCGCAGGGAACTGCCCCACAAATTGCGCGTGTAGTCCTTGTCCCGGTCATCCAGAGGGTGGTCGCCCAGATTGGAGCGATTGACCTGATGGCGATAAGACAATGTCAGCTCCAGCCAGTCCAGCAGCTGCCGGGAGAGCGAGGCATCCACAGTCCAGCGTCGGTCGTTGCGGACCTTTTGCTGGGCGACACCCACCGGGTTTTGCCACCGGTCAGCATCGGTATACCGCCGGAACTGGTAGCGCGCGCCCAGCCCCGCCACAATACGGGCGACCAGCACCCGCGACAGCATGACACGGGGTTCCACCATCCGGTACGAGTAGCTGTCGAAATTGTTGAGTGTAGTCAGGTCTGCACTACTGGCCTGCCGTGCGCGCACCTCCAACCGCATTCGCCCGACACCGGCCACCGGCAGCACGGTGTAAAACAACGCCCCGTAGCGACGGCCAGACAGGTGAGCATAGCGCTGGCCAGGAGAAGTCACCTGACGCAGGTAGAACTCACCCACCAGCCGTCGCAGCCCCCGTCGGCGGACCTGTAGACGGACCGCTATCCGGTGACTGTTTTGATAGACCGCTCCCGCCAGACGGGTATGCTCAAAGCGGTAGGCAATATCGGGTCGCCAGCGACCGTGCAGACGCCCCACCTGCACCCCGACCCGGTGCAATACCAGGTCACGGGTTTGCTCCGAATCGTACCAGCGGCCATAAAAATCGTAGCGGGGGCTGACTCCGACGGTGTCGGTAGCCATCTGACCAGCCAGAGACAACCGCACCCCGGTGCGCCAGTCCGCCCGGTTTGGCAGCAGCGTAGTATCCGGGCGCAGCCGCAGATTACTGTCCCGTTTGCGGGTCACCACCACACGGCTCTTGAGCCAGCCCGGTGGTGTTTGTCGTACCAGTCGAGTGGGAGGAGGCGGTGGTTCAGGCGGCTCCAGCCGGGCAATCAGGCGGCGGGCGAGCAGCGCACTGCTGCCGTCCGGATCGACCCGCAACGCGTCTTCCAGCAAACGCCGGGCGGCACGGCGTTGGCCGGCCTTCAAGCGGGCCAGCGCGGCGTTGGTATACGCCACCCCGGCACGGCGTTGATCCAGCTCTGGAATGGCCAAAAATGCACTGGCGGCCTCCCGCCACCGGGCGGCAGCAAACAGTGTGGTGGCCAGATTGTATTGGGCGCGCCAACTGGTCGGTGCCAATTGTACCGCCCGTTTCAAGGCAGTCTCGGCAGGGCCCAACTGACCCGCACGAAAGTAGGCCACACCCAGTAGCAACTGCGCCTCACTGTCGTCCGGATGGCCTTGCAGGCGAAGCTGCAACAGCGGCACCGCCAGGGCCGGGTCACCGTGGTCTACATGCTGACGGGCCTGCGTCAGCCATTCCGGGCTGGCCGCCCAGGCGGTGGTACCCAGCAACCACAGCACCATCGCTACCGCGTATCGCTTGATGGTCAGGAGGACACACCCATCTGAACGGGATGGTGTACATGACACCCTCCCGAAGGTTGTAAAATTCGCCGAATAGCGCGTGGGGGGCACTGTCGGTGAGACATAGCAAGCAGCCCCGTCAGGCCGCCTTACGCATCATAGCAGACTTGACCCAACGGCCCACACCCGGCGTTGCTCAGCCCTGCTCTGGCGAATGGGTGGCTGCCTGTGCATCCTTGGCCTGTTGCCACAGGGCCTGCCACTGGTGGGCATCCAATTCGTTTAACGGCCCGGGTGCAGCCGCCTCCATATGGGCAAAACGGGCCCGAAAGCGATTGACCGCACCAGACAGGGCGTCCTCCGACGACAGCTCCAGCTTGCGCCCCAGATTGGCCACGGTGAACAGTACATCGCCCAGCTCTTCGGTGGCCCGCTCGGTAGTGCCGGAGGCGACCGCCTCTTTCAACTCGTCCAGCTCCTCGTACAGCTTGTTCCACACTCCGTCCGCAGTGTCCCAGTCAAATCCAGCCCGCGCGGCCCGTTTGGCGGTCTGGTGGGCGCGCAGCAACGACGGCATGCTGGCAGGAACCCCGTCCAACACCGACTTGCGGGCCTGCTTACCCGGCTCCCTGGCCTTGATGCGGTCCCAGTTGCGTAGTACATCCTCAGCAGTGTCGGCAGTCTCGTCACCGAACACATGGGGGTGTCGATCGACCATTTTTTGATAGATCCGTTCGACAACCTGGGCGATATCAAAGACCTTGTCGTCCCGCGACATGTCCGCATGGAACAGCACCTGAAACAGCAGGTCGCCCAGCTCTTCCTTGATCTCCTCCCCATCGCCGCTGCGCAGGGCATCCATTACCTCGTAGGTCTCTTCAACCAAAAAGGGCGACACACTCTCACGGGTCTGGGCCTGATCCCAGGGACAACCGTCAGGACCACGCAGGGTATGGACCAACTGCGCCAGACGGGCAAACGCATCCCCCGCCGCCTGATGGATCGTATCTGGCTGACCGCCCACTGGAGTGACGTCGGGGGTACTCATGTGGACGACTCCCCAGGCCACGGCTCCTGTGGCGGAGTCTCTGTTTTCGGGTCGGGCGCAGGCGGCTGCCAGCCGTCGGCGATCATCTGCTTGGCCTCGGCCACCAGCCCCCGGATCTGGTCGGCCTCATCGGCCTCCGGATCCAGCGCCAGAAAACGCTCCCAGGTCTGAATGGCAGCAGGCAGGTCTTCTTTGCCGTAACGGAGGGCAGCGCCCATCTCAAATAGTGCCACCGTATAGTCCGGGTCTAACGCCAGCACCGACTGATAGTGATGCAGGGCTTCGTCCAGATTGTCGAGAAAATAGGCCACCGTACCCAGATGGGTGCGCGCCTCCAGATTCTCCGGTGCCTCCTGCGAGGCTTGCAGGTAATACCCCCGCGCCTTCAGGTAGTCTCGCCTGGTGACATAAAGGTATCCCATCGACAGCAGTGCGTCGACATC
>JALWRU010000367.1 GCA_026994095.1 Nitrospira sp.
CTTCCGCCGGGACGAAGTGACCCCTGCACTACCTCTGTAAACGATGTTGTTATGAAACTGCACAATCAGATTTTTATCGCCATGGGGCTGGCTGTCGCCGCAGGCATGTGGGCACCGGAACTGGTGGTCCACATTCACTGGATCGGCAAGGTGTTTTTAAGCGCGCTGAAGATGGTCATCGGGCCACTGATTCTGGCCTCGGTAGTGGTGGGAGTCATGAGTCTGGGGGATGTGCGGGAGGCGGGTCGCATCGGTGCCAAGACGGTCACCTACTTTCTGTCTACGACCTTTATCGCGGTCATTATCGGGCTGGGACTGGTCAACCTGATTCAGCCCGGAGACGGTGCCGATCTGGCCACGCTGACCGCTGGCAACATCACGCTGGCCGCTACCGAAATGGGGGTCGGCACCTTTTTGGCCAATCTGGCCACCAGTGTCTTTATGAATCCGTTTGCCGCGCTGGCCCAGGGCAAGGTGCTGTCGGTCATCGCCTTTGCGCTGCTGCTGGGCGGGGTGCTGACCACGCTGGGCGATCGGGGCAAACCGGTGGGCGATTTTTTTGAGTCGTTTAACGACGCCATGATGGGCATTGTCGGGGTCATTTTGAAGTTCACCCCCATTGGCGTGTTTGCGCTGGTGGCCAACATCACCGCCACCAACGGCCCGGAGGTATTTGTCGGGCTGGCCAAATATGTGGCCACGGTCATTCTGGCGCTGGCACTGCACGGCCTGATTCTGCTGTTTGTGGTGCTGCCGATCTTTGGTCGCATCAGCCCCAAACGGATGTTGGCAGGCATGCGCGCAGCCTACGCCATGGCCTTCTCCACCGCCAGCTCCTCCGCCACCCTGCCCATGACCATGCGCTGTGCCGAAGAGGGGGTGGGCGTGTCACGCCGTTCGGTGCGGTTTGTGCTGCCGCTGGGGGCCACCGTCAACATGGACGGCACCGCCCTGTACGAGGCCGTCGCGGCCATGTTCATTGCCCAGGCCTACGGCATCCATCTGGGGCTGGGGGCACAGATTATCATCTTTATCACCGCCACCACCGCCGCTATCGGTGCGGCGGGTACCCCCGGTGCCGGGCTGGTCACCATGTCGATGGTGTTCACCGCAGTGGGCCTGCCGCTGGAGGGCATCGGCATGATTCTGGCCGTGGACCGGGTGCTGGACATGTGCCGCACCTGCGTCAACGTGGTGGGGGACAGTGTCGGCACGGTCGTGGTGGCCCGCATGGAAGGCCTGCCCCTGCACGAAGGTGACCCGGACGGCCACAATCCCAACCTGTAGACCGACCATCGCAGCCGCTGCGTGATATGATTCGGCACACCTTTTTTGTGCCTCACAACCCGGTCCCGATATGCCTACTCTGTCGCCCACTTACGACATCCATAAAAGCTACGACGACAACTATGCGGAGGGGCCGTTCTATGAGGGCGACCTGCCCGCCTCGCCCATCGGTGCGCCGGGCTATCGACTGCTGGACTTTCCGCTGTACGCCCCCATCGGCGTACCCGCCGGGCCGTTATTAAACGCCCGCTGGCTGGCCCTGTACGCCAAATTGGGGTTCGATGCGCCGGTCTACAAAACCGTTCGTTCCGGCCCGCGCGAGTGCCACCCGGCCCCCAACTGCATGGTGTTAAAAACGCCGGGCAGCCTCACCCCCGACCGCTTTGACGAGCAGTTGACCGCACAGGCTGCTGACGCGGACAACCCGGATACGGTCTCGATCACCAACTCCTTCGGCATGCCCAGCAAGACCCCGGATACCTGGATGGCCGATATGGAGCAGGCGGCTGCCGCCTGTGGCAACGGCCAGGTCTTTATCGCCAGCGCGGTGGGCACACCGCAACCGGGCGACGGCCCCAAGGAGCTGGCGTCTGACTTTGCCCGCACCGCTGCCATGACCCGCGAGGCCGGGGCGCAGATCGTCGAGATCAACTTGAGCTGCCCCAACGTGGCCAGCAGCGAAGGCAGCCTGTTTACCGACCCGGAGGCGGCCCGTTTAATGGTGCGGGAGACCGCCACCGCCCTGTCGGGCACCCCCCTGTTTATCAAACTCGGCTACTTTATCGACGAGCGGGTGCAGGATGAGGTGGTAGCCGCCTGTGCGCCGTTTGTACAGGGCATCGCCGGCATCAATACCCTCTCCTTTGAGGTGATAGACGAGAACGGTGAACAGGCCCTGCCCGGTGCCGGACGGCTGCGCTCCGGCATCTGCGGTGACGCCATTCGTGACTGCGGGCTGACCCAGGCCCGACGGCTGGCAGCCCTCCGTACCCGCCAACGGTACGACTTTGCGCTGGTCGGGGTGGGCGGTGTGATGACCCCGGCCCACGTCAATGACTACCTGATGGCCGGGGTGGATCTGGTCATGAGCGCCACCGGCGCCATGTGGAACCCCCATCTGGCGCGCCAATGGCGTGAGCAACAGGCGGCTGACTGACGAACCTGCCAGCCTGCTCCCTCTGGCTGCCCGCAAAACAGGCTGTGCTATCCTTACAAGGCTGCACCTGAGGTGCGCTTTGCTTATAGGGGAAGCAAACCTGAATTTTTTGTGATTGCCAATGGGATGCCGTTGGCAAGCCGGACGGAGACCGTCGTACAATGCCGCACCCCCCCCATGCTCGTGGTTTGAATCGCGTTACCCTGCGCCGTAGCGCCCACATGCTGATGGCCCTGCCGCTGCTGGCACTGCTGGCCGCCTGTGGCGAGGCGGGCAATACGGCACCGCTACAACAGAAGCTGGCACCGGCTGCCAACAGCGATGAGTTGGCCAACTACATCAAACAGGGGTTGTTAACCTCCTACGGTACGGTCGGGGGCGACCTGCAGCGAGGTTTTGGCAATGGAGCGCCGCTACCGGCTGTGGCCGACGCTGGCCGTGCGCTGGCAAGCGCTGCACCGTCTTCGGGCACCAATGTGCAGGAGCAGGGCGTGGCGGAAGCCGACCTGATCCAGAACGACGGCCAGACCCTGTTTATCGCTCAGCAGCCGGATATTTTTTACGGCTGGGACGGTCGCGAAGCCATCACCCAGACGGTTACCAACACCACGGGTAACGGCAATACCACGGGTAACACCACCGGTAATACGACGGGCAATACCAACACCAATACAAACACCCAGACCAATACCAATACGGGTGCGCAGCCTGGCTCCAACCCCAATCCAAGCCCTTCGCCCAGCCCCAATCCAAGCCCTTCGCCCAGCCCCAATCCCAATCCGTCGCCCAATCCAAACCCTTCCCCCAATCCAAGCCCTTCGCCGAACCCGAACCCCAATACGGGTCAGAACGGTAGTGCCAATGGGGCGGCCAACGCGGCTTCTGCGGCGGCGTCACAGGCGGCAGCTGCGGCTTCTGCGGCGGCGACTGCCAGTGCCAATGCCGCCGCCGCTGCTGCGGCAACGGCGGCGGCCAATAGTGCGGCTGAGGCGGTTGCTGCGGCAGCCGCAGCAGCGGCGGCGGCCAGCAACGACCCCAACGGACCGGGCACCCCGGCCACCAACATGGCAGCAAATGCAGCGGCCAATGCTGCTGCCAACGCAGGCAATGCCGCCAACGCCAGTAACAACGCTACTGCCAACGCAGGCAATGCCGCCAACGCCGGTAACAACGCTACTGCCAACGCAGGCAATGCCGCCAACGCCGGTAATAACGGCAGCACCGGTACCGGC
>JALWRU010000368.1 GCA_026994095.1 Nitrospira sp.
GGCCGTGGCCGGGATCGAAAAAATCTCCATCGGTGACACCATCACCGACGCCGAGGAGCCGGATCCGCTGCCCCCCATCAGTGTGGACGAGCCGACCCTGAGCATGGAGGTGCGGGTCAACGATTCGCCCTTCTCCGGTCGGGAAGGCAAGTTTGTCACCAGCCGTCAGATTCGCGACCGGCTGGCCAAAGAGGTGCGCACCAACGTGGCCATGCGGGTGGAAGATACCGACCGCCCGGAGGTGTTCAAGGTGTCGGGCCGGGGCGAACTGCACATCGGCATCCTGCTGGAGACCATGCGCCGGGAAGGTTTTGAATTGGCGGTATCGCGCCCCACGGTCATCACCCGTGAGGTAGACGGCAAGAAGCAGGAACCGTATGAGCATGTGACCGTCGATGTGGATAGCGAGTATCAGGGCGCGGTCATTGAAAAGCTCAGCCGCCGGGGTGCCAAGATGGAGAACCTGGTGCCCACCTCTGACGGGCGTGTGCGGATCGAGTTTATCTCCCCCACCCGTGGTCTGATCGGCTATACCTCCGAGTTTTTAACCGACACCCGTGGCACCGGCATCATGCACCACGTGTTCCACGCCTACGGGCCGTTCCAGAACGAGCTTCCGGGCCGTAGCAACGGGGTGTTGGTGTCTATGGCAGAGGGCACCGCAGTGGCCTTTGCTCTATGGAATCTGGAGGCCCGTGGCACCCTGTTCTCGTCACCGGGGGACGGGATTTATGAGGGCATGGTGATCGGCATCCACTCCCGCGATAACGATCTGGCGGTGAACCCGCTCAAGGCCAAGAAGCTCACCAACATGCGCGCCTCCGGGCGGGATGATGCGGTGGATCTGTCGCCGCCGTTGGTGATGAGTCTGGAGCGCGCCATCTCGTTTATTGAAGACGACGAACTGGTCGAGGTGACCCCGGAGAATATCCGTATCCGCAAGCGCTACCTGACCGAGAACGAGCGCAAACGCCACAGCCGTTAAGGTGTGATCTTCAGGCCGGGGGTGTGCACCGCTGTTGCCACTGCTGCCGGTAGACCGCCTCCAGCCGCCGGGTAAATCCGGCCCCGTCCAGCAGCGGTGAAGTGCGCAGTTGATCGCGCAGGCCGTTGCGCCAGCTCGCCAGTGTGGACGGCTCGTTGGCCAGGGTGGCGGCGATCTCTATAAACTGTTGATCGTTCTCGGCTACCAGCCGTTTGAGCCCGACCGCAGTCAGCAGGCTGGCCCCCATGCGCGAGGCAAAGTCGTCGCCGGCCATGGTCACCACTGGCACCCCCATCCACAGGGCCTCGCAGGTGGAGGTGTGGCCGCAAAACGGGAAGGTATCCAGCACCACATCAATCAGGTCGTACAGGGCCAGATGCTCTCCCAGTGGCGGGATGTCCCACACAAATTTCAGCCGTTCCGGGCCGATGCCCACCAGCTTGAACTGGTACTCCAGCCGGGTACGGTTGACCGCTGCCGACAGGCTGTCACGCACCAGACAGAGCTGGCTGCCAGGCACCTGATCCAGCACCTCGGCCCACAACTTGATCACCTGTGGATTGAGCTTTTGCAAATTGAGCAGGGTGCCAAAGGTAAAGGGCTGTTCCGTCCGTCGAGGGGAGGGTTTGGGGGCATTTAAGGGCGGCTGATAGGCGCAGAACAGGGTGTCGATCCGGGCCAGCTCTTCGGTGTAATAGGCATCGGTCGATGGCGGGTTGCAACGTGCGTCGGTCAATCGCAAGTCGACGGTAGACAGGCCGGTGGTGGTGGGATACCCCAGATAAGAGGCCTGAATCGGGGCCGCCCGATAGGCCATCACCGGTAGCCGTGACGACTCGGTATAACCGCCCAGATCCACCAGAATATCGATGCCATCAGCGGCCACCTGCTGGGCCACCTCAATGTCGCTCATGGCGGTGACGTCGCACCAGTTGACCGGCAGTGTGCGCAGCAACTCGGTGACCTGATCACCGCCGGAGGGCAGGTGGGCATAACAGGTGACCTGCACCTGTGAACGGTCATGATGCTGCAATATCGGCTGCATAAATGCGGCCACCGGGTGTTGTCGGAAGTCCGCTGACAGGTAGCCGATGCGCAACACCCGGTCCGGGTCGCTCGGTTCCGGCAGGGTAGGCAACTGGTCGGACTGAAGGTGCTGCACCAGATGGTCGGACCACTGGGTGTGCAGCGCCAGCCGTCGCTCTGGCGACAACCCCACATCGTAGCTGGTGGTAAACAGCATGTTGGCGCGGGCCTGTACCATGGTGGGGGCAAACGACAGGGCCTGCCCAAAAAAGTCCCGTGCGTCAGCGTATTTACTGACTGCCGCCAGTGTGTGGCCGAGCGCGTGCAAGACCACCGGGTCGTCAGGCAGCCCCCGCAGGGCGATTTCAAAGTGGGTGGTGGCAGCGGGATAATCGAAGCGGTCCAGCGCGATCATGCCCAGTTGATAGTGGGCCAGCGGCTTGTTGGCCGGGGTGGTCAGCGCCTTGTTGAGCAGCTTTTCAGCCAGCTTGGCAAAGCCGCTCTCCCGCAGGCCCTGCCCCACCGGAACCTGCTGCGAAGGGATCTTGAGCGCCAGCTTGGCGGCCTGCCGGGCGCAGTTGGTGGCCAATTTAGGCTGTTTGAGTTCGTGCAGATAGCGGGTCAACCCGATCAGCTCGGACAGGTAGCGAGGTTCGTGGGTGGCCGCTTTAATGACCATTTTGGCGGCTTTATCCGGCTCACCGGTGGCCAGTCGGATGGCGCCGGTTAAAAACAGCGCGCCGCCGTGTTTTGGATGGGCGGTCAGGACCTGTTTACAGACGGTCTCTGCCGCCCCGTGCTGGCCTGCCTGAAACTGCCGAAGCGCCTCGGAAAACTGGGATTCAACCGCTACTGCCATCTGGTTCGACTCTCGCTGGGGGCTCCCATAAAACCATACCACGGAGATCGATAATTGTGACGGGCAGATGGCCCTGTGTGATCCCGATGTACAAATCTGGTGATTTATTTGTGATGATTCAGTGGTAGCGTGTGTCGGTCTGTTTACTTATTCGGTCTGGTCCCGACGGCGGAGGAGCCGTGCCTGTTATGCACACCGCGTCCAATATATTGGTCATTGAAGACAACCCGGACATCGCCGCATTGGTGACCCTTCATCTGCAAGATCTGGGGGCTCATGTGACGGTGATTGCTGACGGAGCCGACGGGCTGGAGCGCGCCCAGCGTACCCCCCCGGACCTGATCGTGCTGGACCTGATGCTGCCCGGTATGGACGGGTTGGAGGTGTGCCGACGTCTTAGGGCCTCTGGCAGCGAGATTCCCATCGTCATGGTGACCGCCAAGGATGCGGAGCTGGATCGGGTGTTGGGGCTGGAGATGGGGGCGGACGACTACGTGGTCAAACCGTTTTCCATCCGTGAGTTGATTGCGCGGGTCAAGGCGGTGCTGCGTCGTTCCGGGTCGACCGGAGCTGCCACCGCTACTGACAGTGCCGACGACCGGGTGAAGGTGGGAGAGCTGGAGGTATCGGCAGATAAACGTACGGTCACCGTGGACGGAGAGCCGGTGGCGTTGACCGCCAGAGAGTTTGACCTGCTGTGGCACTTCATTAAAAATCCGGGCCGGGTCTATACCCGTACCCAGTTGCTGGATCAGGTGTGGGGCTATGGTCACGACGGCTACGAACATACCGT
>JALWRU010000369.1 GCA_026994095.1 Nitrospira sp.
TCACCAACACCCATAGCGTGGGGGTGGCCCACGATGCGGTCATTGCCTGGGGGCAGCAGCACTTCGCCGGTACCGATACCTACAGCCTGCCGGTGGTGGCCGAAACCTGGGACGGGTTTTTGAACGACATCAACGGCTTTCATGTACAGCCCAAACATGTGATTGATGCCCTCAACAGCGCCAGGGGCGGGCCGGTGGCCGAGGGCAATGTGGGCGGCGGCACCGGCATGGTGGCCTACCGCTTCAAAGGCGGGATCGGTACCGCCTCCCGCATGGTGACCGCCCCCGGAGGACCGTACACCCTGGGGGTGCTGGTGCAGGCCAACTACGGCAAACGCCAACAGTTGACCATTGCCGGGATACCGCTGGGTGAGGTATTCACCGACCGGATGCCGGAGCGCGGCCAGACCAAAACCACCGGACGGCAGGGTTCAATCATCGTAGTCGTTGCCACCGACGCCCCGCTGCTACCCCATCAGCTCGACCGGCTGGCGCGACGGGTGCCATTGGCGCTGGGCAAGCTGGGCAGTCTGGCCACCAACTCCTCCGGCGACCTGTTTGTGGCCTTCTCTACCCGCGCTCCGACCACCGACAGTGACGGGGTGCAACGCTGGCAGGCACTGCCGCGAGACCAGATCGACCCGCTGTTTGCGGCCACGGTGGAGGCCACCGAAGAGGCGGTCGTCAACGCGCTGGTGGCCGCCCGCACGACTGAGGGGGTCAACGGCAACAAGGTCTATCAACTGCCCCTGCGGCGATTGCAGGAGCAGTTGCGGCACCACCACCGCCTGCGCCCCTGAGGGGTATCCTGGCAAACAGGGAAAATATCCAGCCCTCCGGCTATCACCGGTCCAATATTGGGCAATTTATTCACTCTTGTTGAACCGGTTACCCGAATCCGGGTGGTACCACCCACCGCTCCCGGAATAAGCCCCGTCACCAATCTTCTCTTAATATTTGGCCTCAGCTGGCCGAACAGTTTATATAGGAGGTGCCATTGTAGCCCTCTATTTTTCGGGTATCGGGCGGTGCCGCTTAGGGGAGTGACGCACAATGAACGATCGCCAGCACCGGCGTATCTACATCAAAGCCGCAGTCTGCATCAGCACCGAAGCAGGTGAGAACCTGCACGGCTGGATTGGAGACCTGAGCGTGGGCGGGGTCTTCATGAAAACCCCGGACCAATTGCCGGAGGGCACCCCCTGCAAAGTAACCCTCACCCTTCGGGACGGCAACGAGCGGACTCGACTAATCGTCCCCGGCAAGATTGTCCGCTGCACCGAAGAGGGCATTGGAGTGGCCTTTGGTGAGGTCAGTGACGAGGTTCAACAGGCACTCTCCGAGCTTGTGGTTGCCGATCCGGTGGCACAGGCACCGACCTCCTGATTGAACTAAATTCGGGTTTATTCCCAATTTGGCCCAAAAACTGCAAAATTTCTCATGCGACTGTCTCTGGAGCCGGAGACAATCCCTGAGGGTTGCTAAAATGCGGGCAAATTGGGCAATTTAATCCCTACTTTGTACGCATCGTGATTTAGCCGCCTGACGGTTCCCCCGTTTGGATGTGTGAGGCGGCCCGATGGTGCGAATAATTCTTACAACGACACTGGTCCTGAGCATGGCGATGGTTCCTGCCCATGCTGCATCGGCGCCGGTTGCAGGGCAGATGCTGGGCGGCCCCGGGGCTGATGCCCCCTCCGCGTCGCCGCCTAAAGCCAACAAATATCTGTTACACCGTGGCCGCACCTTGCTGACCGCCCTGTCGCGCCAGATGGGGCTGCAACTACGGCTCTCATATCGTACCCCCACCATGAACATGCGTGACGGTGGGTTTACCCCCCAATTTGCCTCTGCTGCCCCCATCGATGGCCCTCAATGGCTGGGGGATGACGAGTTGGAACTGGATGCCAGCGTGCCGGTCCGCACCCACCGTCAGACCACCGGCTGGCTGCATCACCTGAAGGTTCGTGCCGGGGTATCGGCCACACCTGAACGGGTCAAGGCCACCCTGCGGCTGCACTGGTAAACCACCCGACGATGGTGTAATCAGCGACCGTGCGTGTGTTTTTTACACACGACTCCCATGCTGTACGAGATCTGCGCCCGACCGTTGGCGCGCACCCCGACCCGGTGCTGATATAGATCGACCATCTGCGCCACCTTGCATCGGTGGTGTACCGCCCGTTTGGCTCGCTTCAGCCGCCGCGCCAGTTTTTTACCCACCGACCCCCGACCGCCCTCACCGCCGACGAGGTGCACCAGATAATCAAACCGCTGGCCATCCTGCTGGCGAATCACAGTGACGTAGTCGTACCCCCCATGAAATACAGGTTGCGTGAGCGCCGCCCCCGGCCCCGCCTGGACACCTGAATGGGGGTGGCAGGCCGCACCCATCCAGGCCACGGCAGCAAATGCCAGGATCGTCAGCCGACGGCCCGACAGGCGATATTTACCACCACTTGAAAATGACTGGGTCATCGACCAGACCTCCTGTGGGGATGCCCCCTGAAAGCAGCTGACAGTAGCAACAGGATAGCCCGGTGCAATACGTGGAGAATCGGTAGTTTAGCCTATGTCCACAGATCGGACAAATCTGCTAATCTGTAGGTATGGGACGCCGGATCTGGACATTTGTTTTTGTAGGGGTATTGTGGGCGGCCTCTGCCCGTGCGGAGGTCGTTCCTGCCGACCTGTTGCTGGTCTACAACAGCGCTTTTGAGGGGAGCCGCAATGTGGCTCGCTACTACGCCGAGCAGCGCAAAGTCCCCAAAAAAAATCTACTCTCACTAACACTACCGGCGCAGGAGTCCATGACCCGTCAGGCGTTTATGGACACGCTGTTGCCCAAGGTGCAGGCGCGGGTCAACCGCATGCGTCGCAAAGGCCGCCAGCCTGTGGTAGTGCTGATGTACGGGGTACCGCTACGCATCTCACCGCAGACACAGCAAGATAATCTATGGGTCGACCGGTTCGCCTGGGTCGCCAAAATGCGCCCTGCAGCGGCTACCGAGCTGACAAAAGCGCTGATTGAGCTGGATGAGGTGCTGCCTGAGAAGGCCAACCCGGCTGCTCGTAAGAGCAGCAACGGCAGTAAGCAGCTCGCATATGCATCTACGCGGTTGCGGCTGGCGCAGGAGCGGCTGCGGGCCATGATGCCCATTCCCGGCAATCAGGAACAGGTATGGGAACTGCGTCGTCTGGTGCGCAAAATCGCCGGTTCCGGCCTGTCCCGTGGTGAAAAAACCGCACTACAATTTTTAGGGGCACCCACGACCGAACTGGAGCAGATGGCCGATACCCTGCGCGCCAACGCTGGCCTGATGGGGGTGCTCAACTTCTGGTGGCAGATCTCTGAAGACCTGAACAGCACTGAAGACAGCGCCGCCGTTGACAGTGAATTGTCGGTGGCGCTGGCCGGGCCGTCGCGCTGGTCCGGCTGGCTGCCCAACCCCTTTCTGTCGGCCTACGACAGGACCCGGGGGATTCGCACCATCCGGGCGCGGGCAGTACGGGTGGCCAGACTGGACGGACCCACCGCCAAGGTCGTCAAACGGATGATCGACGATGCCATTACGGTTGAGCAGACCGGGCTGCAAGGCACTTTTTATATTGATGCCCGTGGCATGGATACCAAGAATGGCCCACCGAACAGTTACG
>JALWRU010000370.1 GCA_026994095.1 Nitrospira sp.
TGCCGGAGGGATCTGCCTGTGGAACCGGCACACCGGTGAGATCGACTACCAGACCGGCCTGCCCGATCACATGACCCTGTCGATTCCCCACCCGGACGGCCAGCGAATCTATCTGTTTGATCATCACAATCCGGCCCTGCTGTTAGTCGATGCCAGCCTGTTAATGAAGAAAACAGGGTAGTTCGCTTGGGGCGTTTCCCGGTACGGTTTGGTGGTGGGGTCTGTACGGTCCTGCTGTTGATGGCTATTTTTGCGCCTTTGTTGGCCCCTTATGACCCTGCGGCCCAGGATTTATTAAGCCGTCTGTCCAGCCCCTCCATGAGCCATTGGATGGGGCAGGATGCCCTCGGTCGGGATATCTTGTCGCGGGTGATCTACGGTGCCCGTGTGTCGTTGTATGTGGGGCTGGTGACTGTCCTTGTTTCGCTGGTAACAGGCACCCTGGTTGGCGCGCTGGCAGGCTATCGTGGTGGTTGGGTAGATGAAGGCATCATGCGGGTGGTGGACGTGTTTCTGGCGTTCCCCGGCATTTTACTCGCCATTGCGCTCACCTCGGTATTGGGGCCTAGCCTGCACAACGTCATCATCGCCCTGTGTGTGATGGGGTGGGTCGGATACGCCCGCTTGGTGCGCGGACAGGTGCTGGTGGCGCGGGAACTGGAGTACGTCGCAGCCTCCCGGGCGATTGGTGCAAGCCCGGTGCGGACAGTGGTGCGCCACATTCTGCCCAACGTATTTGGTCCGGTACTGGTGGAGGCGACCTTCGGCATGGCCGGTGCCATCGTGGCAGAGGCCGGCCTCAGCTTTCTGGGGCTGGGCACTCAGCCTCCCACCCCCAGTTGGGGAGCGATGCTGGCAGAGGGCCGCCAGTTCCTGCTCATGGCACCGCATATGACACTGGCACCGGGGTTGGCGATTCTGGTGACAGTATTGGGCATTAACCTGTTAGGCGATCACCTCAGGGATCGTCTTTCTGGCGGAAGAAGTTTGACAAAAGTAAAAATAACGGGGACCAAATCCACAGTATCTAGCTAAAAAAAAGGCGGATAACCAGTGGTGATGCGCTTGACAAGCGTTTTTAGGCTACCTACCATTACCGCCCTAAGTACGGGGTGTGCGGAGGCAGAGGCCGATGCATAGGGAGACGGGGGAATCGTTCCCGATTAAGGACACCCGTTTTAGTATGGCTTGGCTATTAACTAAAGATGGAGGCGGAGCGTTACGTTATGACAAAGGCAGAACTCATTGCCGCCGTGGCGGACAAATGTGGCGGCGGTCTGAGTAAGAAGGCTGTTGAAGGTATTGTGGATGGTGTGTTTGAGACGATGGCCGGTGCTATCGCCAAAGAAGGCCGGTTTGCATATCCCGGTTTTGGCACCTACACGGTGAAGAAGCGTGCTGCGCGTACTGGTCGCAACCCGCGTACCGGTGAGAGCATCAAGATTCCGGCCAGCAAAAGTGTTGGTTTCAAGGCAGCCCCCGCGTTCAAGGGTAAGCTGTAACCGCTGGTTTTTCATCGGTTTGAAAAAGAGCCACCCTTCGTATGTGCGAAGGGTGGCTCTTTTTGTTTTGGGTATAAGTCGCAACCGGGAGTAACGGCAATGGGCGGTTTTGTCGCAGAGGCAGCGTAATGCTGGCACGCGTCCTGAGTAGTGCCGTACAGGGGCTTGATGCGGTCCCGGTAGAAGTCGAGGTGGATCTGGCCATGGGCCTGCCGTCGTTCTCCATCGTCGGCCTGCCGGATATGGCGGTCAAGGAGAGCAAGGAGCGGGTGCAGGCGGCGCTCAAGAACTCCGGTTTCGACTTCCCCATCAAACGGGTGACTGTCAATCTGGCCCCCGCCGACCTGCGCAAGGAGGGGTCGGCCTTTGACCTGCCTACCGCCGTGGGGATTCTGATTGCCGACGGCATCGTTCCCAAAACCCCCGCCGACCGTCTGATGTTTGTGGGTGAACTGGCGCTGGATGGCCGGGTCAAGCCGGTGCGGGGGGCGCTGTCGCTGGCCATGAGCGCGGGTATGCAGGGGTTGGATGGCATTGTTGTCCCTCAGTCCAACGGGGTTGAGGCGGCCATTTCCGGGGCGACGTCGGTCTATGGGGTGGAGCACCTGTCTCAACTGGTGGCCCTGTTGCGCGGTGACGAGCCACTGGTAGCACTACAACGCCCGGAGGCGGGCCTGACCGGACGTGCCCCCCATGTGGGCGGCGATTTTTCAGAGGTGACCGGGCAGGTAGTAGCCAAGCGGGCGCTGGAGGTGGCCGCTGCCGGTGGTCACAACCTGTTGATGGTCGGCCCACCCGGAGCGGGCAAAAGTATGTTGGCCCAGCGACTGGCCAGCATCCTGCCGCCGCCCACCTTCGATGAGGCAGTGGAGACCACCCGTATTCATAGCGTGGCCGGGGTACTGTCAGAGGCGGGCCTGGTGGACTACCGGCCCTACCGCAGCCCCCACCACACCATCTCGGACGTGGGGCTGATTGGTGGCGGGCGCATCCCGCGACCGGGGGAGGTCAGCCTGTCCCATAACGGGGTACTGTTTTTAGACGAACTGCCGGAGTTTCGCCGGGGCTGTCTGGAGGTGTTGCGACAGCCGTTGGAAGACGGCACCGTGCAGATCTCACGGGCGGAGGCGACGGTGCGTTACCCGGCCCGTTTTATTCTGGTGGCCGCCATGAATCCCTGTCCGTGCGGCTATTTGACCGAACCCCAGCGCAAGTGCCGTTGCACCCCCCGCGAGGTGGACCGCTACCGCAGCCGCATTTCCGGCCCGCTGCTGGACCGCATCGACCTGCATGTGGAGGTACCGGCGGTGCCGGTGGAAGAGATGTTGGGGGCCGCTCCAGAGGAGCCGTCAGTGGCCATTGCGGAGCGGGTGGCGGTGGCCCGACAGGTGCAGCAGCAGCGGCTGCCAGAATTAGGCTACAACGCCCGCATGGGTACGCACGAAATCGCCGCTCACTGCGCCCTGGATACGGCGGGAGAGCGGCTGTTGCAGCAGGCCATGACCCGACTGGCCCTGTCGGCCCGCGCCTACCACCGGGTATTACGGGTAGCGCGCACCATCGCTGACCTGGACGGGACCGCGCAGGTGGGGGCGGCCCATGTGGGCGAGGCGTTGCAGTACCGGGCGCCCATCCACCACTGACCGGCCCCCGGACGACCAGACTACAAGGAGTAGCGTCAATGTTAGCGGTGATCTTCAGGGCGACACTGACCTCAGTCGATGACGCCAGCTACGTGGAGACGGCAGACCGAATGCGGACACTGGCGCTGGATCAGTACGGCTGCCGGGAATTTACCGCCGTTACCGAAGGCAATCAGGAGATCGCTATCTCATATTGGGATCGTGCTGAGCAGATAGCCGCCTGGCGTGCAGATCCGCAGCATCAGGCAGCCCAACAGATGGGGCGCAGCCGCTGGTACAGCCAGTACCACGTGGAAGTGGTGGAAATCGTACGGTCCTACGGCAGCAACAGTGACGACAACACTACGCCCGGTCGGTTACCGCATCAATAAAGCGCCCCGCCACCAGTGGCCAGTCGTAGTTGGCGGCCCGTTTGCGACCGGCTTCCCCCAACCGTTGGGCATCCTTCGGGTGTTGCAACAGGCGGATCAACGCATCTGCCAATGCGTCGCTGTC
>JALWRU010000371.1 GCA_026994095.1 Nitrospira sp.
GCCTCCCTGTCGCTGCTGATTATGGCCAATACCAGCATCGGCACCACCCCGGCGCTGATCAGTCTCGACAAAGAGATCCCGCTGGTGCAAAAAGAGCTGGGAGCATTCACCTCTGACAAGGCCGGGTTTGCAGCCGTTCAGGACGGGCTGGCGGCGATCGTTGCCATGCTTGATCAGCCCAATCCGGCGGTGCTGGAGCGGGCCTTCACCAAACTGATGGGGCAGGTGGAAACATCCATCCGTAAAACCCGTGTAGTGAAGTATCTGGCCCAGCACTTTTTGACCACCTTCTACACCGCCGCGCTGGCGGGCAAGGCCAAGGATTTTAGTGGCTTTGCCGACGGTCTGCGCCAGGCCCAGCAACTTCTAAATGGCCTTGAGCAGAGCGTGGCCGATGCCTTGGCCGAACTGCCACGACGACAGCGGGCGGCAGAGGCGTTCCTGCGCCGTCTGGGCAACGGCGGGGCAGCGGCCTTTGCATTGACCGAGCCGACTGCTGGCTCGGATTCAGGCGGAGTGGCTACGGTTGGGCACCTTAAACAGGTGAATCTCACGCCACTGGACGATGGCCGGTTCCGCTTTGAGATCGACGGTAACGAGCGCTTTCTGCTGGACGCGGACCGTATCCAGTATGTAGACCGCCAGATGTCCTACCAACTGCCGGACGACACCCTCTGCCCGGTCTCCCACGCAGACTACGACTACGCCACCGATGAGGGGCTGCGGACTATTTTAGTGGATGGCGAGGCGCTGCCGTTCCACGACGTGGGGCAGGTGCGCGACGGCAATCTGTACCGCTTCTATGAGGTGTCCGGGGCCAAGATGTGGATCACCAACGGGCGGGTGGCCACCCAGTTTTCCATGTACATTAAAACCGACGAAGGCATCACCGGACTGATGGTCGATCGCCATGCCGAGGGGCTGATCGTCGGACGCGATGAAGACAAGATGGGCCAGCAGGGTTCACCCACCAATGAACTGTCCATCGACCGGATGCGGGTCCCCCGCGAGAACATCATCGGCTACGAAGGCCACGGTCAGGTCAACGCGCTGGAGACCCTCAACGTAGGTCGCTGCGGGCTGGCAGTGGCCGGGGTGGTGATGGCCCGTCGCACGCTGGTGGAGGCGCAGGAGATGCTGCCGCCCTCGGAGCTGCGCGACCATGTATTGGGTGAGATTTCTGCCCGCATCTTTACCTCCGAATCGCTGGTCTATCATCTGATTGGCCGTTTCGACAACCACGCCACCGAGTCGGTGCGGCTGGAAAGTGCTGCTGCCAAGTTCATCTGCTCCGAGGTGCTGCACGAGGCGCTGGACAAGGTCGAAACCCTGTGGGGCGGTCCGGGGCAGACCCAGGACCTGCTGCTGGAGAAGATGCGCCGGGACGCCCGTATCCTCAATATTTATGAGGGTACCAACGAGGTGCAGCGGTTCCTGATTCTGCGGGAGCTGTGCGCGCTGGTGGGCGACTGGCCGGAGGCGGTCGTCGATGAGGCCGAGGCGGATAGCGACCGGGGTCAACTGGCCCATTGGAAGAACACCCTCAAGGGGCTGGTCAGCGAAGCGGTCGAGGCGCTGGGTGATGTGGTGTGGCAGGATGCGGCCATGCAGACCGCCTTCTTCCCCCTGTCGGAGATGGCCGGAGAGCTGTATCTGCTGGATACCAGCCTGGTGCGGCTGGAGTGGCTGGAGAGTCACCGGCAGCAACTGGGCGACGACTATGTCACCCCCATGATGGCCACCGGCAGACGCGGTGTGGCGCAATGTTTTGAGCGGCTGGGGCGGATGATGGCGCGCTATCAGGAACTGCGCCCGGCGACCCTCAACAACCGTTATCCGGTGGATGTGGTGGCCGCCGACACCACCATGGAGATCGGCCGCAAGTGCCGCCCCGCACTGGCACCGCTCAACCGGCGCAAGGTGCTGACCTGTCTGATCCGACCGGTGGCGGTACCCGCTCCAACCCCGCGCATCGCTGCGGATGGCAGCCTGTCGGAGCCGGTCTGGCAGATCAACCCATCCGATGAACATGCACTGGCAACAGCGCTGGCCATGGCCGAGGTGGCACAGGTGCAGGTCACCGTGCGGGTGGTGAGCGCCGGCCAACACGGTGCCGGTCTATTGCAACAGGCACTGGCCGCCGGGGCAGACGAGGCACTCTGCCTGGAGCTATCTGAGGCGGCCACCCCCGCCGAATGGGGGGCCGCCCTGAAGGGCCACTCGATCCTGAAAGGGTGTGACGCAATTCTGGTGGGCGACCACAGCGACGGTGGCGATGCCCCGTTGGGCGCATTCCTGTCCGGCGTCCTGGGGCAGCCGTTGGTGGCTGGCTCCAGCCTGACCGTGGATGCCAAGGGTCATCAGCTCCTGCTTGATGACGTCACACTGCCAGAAGGGGCGGTAGTGGTGACCGATGCCACCACCCAACGCCTCCGCCCTACCCTGACTGGCGTGGCCCGGTGGGGGGCGCGCTCCATTCCAACGCTGCCCTGTGGAGATACCGTATCGCAGGTTACCTATGGGGTCGCCAGCGGTGCCAGTACCAGCCCGCTTCAGGCCAACGATGTGACCTCGGCAGCCGCATTGATTCAACAGTTTGCTGAGGCGGCCCACCAGTCCGCTGCGCCATCCTACGACGGCTCCATCAGCCGCAAGGCCATGCCTGCCGGTGACGCGGTATGGGCGGTAGTGCAGTCCCACGAACAGTGCAACAACCTGTTTGGTGCCGCCCGCAGTCTGGCTGATCACTCCTCCCTACCGGCCTATGCAGTGGTAATTGGAGATCAAGACGGTTGTCGGCAAGTAGCCGGAACCGCTCGCCAGTGCGGGCTACAGGCCGCCTTTATGGTCGATAGCAAAGGCGCTGCCTTGTCTCATGCGGGCAAAACGGCCCTGCTGGCTGCACTGCACAATCGTGTGGAATCCGGGATCCACCTACTGGCATCCGCCGCCTGGAGCGAGGCCTTGGGGCAGACCGCCGGTGAGCAGGTTCCTGGGGCGGTCGTCATCAATCAGGTCTGCCAGTTCGAGCTTGAGGATCAAACGGTGCAGGTATCCCGACTGGCCCACGCCGGTCGCCTGCTGGTACAGCAGCCGTTGGCAAAGGGCGCTCCCCTGTGGGCGACTGTGGCAGATATTGCCGACTTCGGCGACAGCACCGCTTTGGACTCATTTTTCCTTGGTCGGGCCAAACTGTGTCCGCTCACCGAGCCGCTGCTGGACCCCCATTTTCAGCCGCCGGTTCCAGACCTGCGCACTGCGGAGGTGATCGTCGACATCGGCTTTGGCGCAGGCAGCGAGGCAGGGCTGGCATTGGCGCAATCGCTGGTGCAGGCGCTTGAGGCCCACCACCTCACCCCCTATCTGGGTGCCACCCGCAAGGTAACACAGGGGCTGGGACTGCTACCGGTCACTCAGCAGATTGGCCAGACTGGTGTGGCTGTCAATCCGCGACTGTTGATTGCTTTGGGGATCTCCGGCGCGCCCCAGCATGTGGACTATCTGGGAGCGCGAGCGCAGGTACTGGCATTCAACAAAGACCCGGACGCTCCCATCATGGGGCTGGATAGTAACGGGCTGACGGTACACGGCATCGTCGGCGATCTGTTCGAAACCGTTCCAGCGCTGATCGCTGCGTTGG
>JALWRU010000372.1 GCA_026994095.1 Nitrospira sp.
CCTGTAGCAGACGCAACGCCTCTGCCTGACTCAAGCAACGCACCTCCCGGCCACCCAACTCCAATCGCGCCCGACCAAAATCCACATCGACCAACTGGTCACCAACGTTATCAACCGTTAGCTCAAATACCCAAAACGTACCGGTCAGCAAGGTCGACAAGCTTGTATCGTTCGCCCCAACGTATCGAACCTGCACGGTGACACCCTCGTGCTGCTGTTCGTCGGGGAGGACTTGATACGAGAAGCGCTGCCCCCATTCGTCGGGAGCCTTCAAGAACCCTACATACCTTGTTATGGCGAGTATTAAACTCAGCACCACTGCGGATGTCAACAGTACAGCAAAGACGAGTACGATCTTTTTTTTCACGTGGTTCCCTGTGGTGCGGCATTGAGCGCTACGCCCCTTTACGCCAGCAGGTGTACCAGAAGATTGCACAAAACCCCAACCCCACATACAGCAACGCTGCAATCATCCCCGCGTCCAAAAACGAACCGGATCCGGTGCCGCTGACGAGGGCCATCGGGTCCCCCCCCTTGCCACCCAGAAAAGGTGCATTGAGAACCACTGCCAACAGGATGACCACCCCCACCATCAGCACCAGCCACCAGGGCATCTTGCGCTGACTCTGGTCGATCTGGCCATAGATATCGGCATCGGTGAAATGGTCACCAAAGCCGTCCGCACGACTGGTGGGTTTAGCTACCTCGACTTCCGGCTCCCCGGAGCCTTGGATCTGTTTGGATTTCATAGAGAATCTCTCACTGATCCGCCCTGGTGTTTGCCCTGATGTTCAACCTGATCAAATAGCTTGGCATCCTGAAAGTCCGGCTTTACCTGCTGCCCATCCTCAGGGTATGCGCAGTAGTCAGCCAAAATAGGCACCAGTGTGTCTTCAAAGTAAGAGCCGGCAAACGGACCGCCATTCATCAGTGAAACGGCCTTATCCAAATAGGCCATAAAGCTGCTGAGTAACTCGGCGCGCACACGCCCCTTCTCCAGATCAATGCTCTCAACCCCTGCCACATGGTCATTCAAGCCGTCGTAGATCGACCACAGCCACATGCGTGCCCCTTGCAGGTTGGAGTAGACCGCCGACTCCCGTGTCCAGGGACGATGCATCATCGGAAAAAACCGGTGTTGGTGCTGGGCCAGCAACTGGTCTACCTGTTTTAACTCACGAGACCAACGCGCGGGCAACCCCGCCATGGGGCCACGGGCATCGGCCAGCGCTTCGTCACCCAAACGGGTCAGCGCGCCAATAGCCTGACTAAAATCAACGGAAAAACGAGACCTTACCGCATCATCTGGCGCGGCAGCCCAGGCAGGCGTCAAGCACCCGGCCAGCAATACACACGTTATCAACAGACGACTCAGCATGAGGGGTCTCACCAACACTTCCCAGATTAAAGCCGCAGGAACAATGCCATGCTACCCGGGCTTTTTGGCATCAACCATGACATTGGTCACCCTGCACCAACTCAAGTATTCGCCTAAGAACTACACACGTCTCAATGGGGTGGGAGTATACGCCTCTCACCCTTCAGGTCAAGCGCGTCAGGCCAGCTGATCACTGTCGTGAACACAGCCGTTGACCTCATCTACAAACGCGATACCCACTGCGTGGACGCCACCCACCTGATTGGTCCACACCACGTTACCCATATAATATTCACGCACCTCCAGACCTGGAGCGCTATCAATGGACAGGGAGATATGAACATGATCCCCCGGTGCCAACGCGGTTCGCACATACAGGCCCAGACCGCTTTCACCAAAGTTGGCCACGTACCCCTCGATGATCGTCATTTGCGGCCGCACTTCAATGCTTGCCAGCCCAACAACCGGATACCGTGCTGCGCGACGGTTCTCTCTCATGGTGAAATTCCCTTTATCGCCGAGTCACAAAGCCGTATAAAAACAATTAACTGCGGGAAGATAACGTAAACGGATTGGTCAGTTGCACCGTCTGCTCCCTCCGCACCCCGAAAGACAGCAGGTCCACCGGCACACCGATCAGTTCTACCAGACGGTCCATGTAGGCCTGCGCCTCTTTGGGCAGATCAGCCACCGTATTGATGGCTGCCACGGACCCTGCCCAACCCGGCATCTCTTCATAAATCGGCTCGACTTCATCCAGCACGCTCGGCTCGGACGGGAAGTAATCAATCACTACACCTTTGTAGCGGTAGCCGGTGCAGATAAGCAGCGTGTCGAAGCCGTCCAGCACATCCAGCTTGGTGAGGGCGATGCCAGCGATATCGTTGATGCGGACCGAATACCGCACCGCCACCGCATCGAACCAGCCACAGCGACGGGGTCGACCGGTGGTGGCACCGAACTCCCCCCCCTGGGCGCGCAAACGCTCACCGGTAGCATCTTCCAGTTCGGTAGGAAACGGGCCGCTACCCACACGGGTGGTATAGGCCTTGACGATCCCCAGAATTCGATCGATCCGGGACGGCCCCACACCGGTTCCGGTGCAGGCACCCCCGGCAGTTGCACTGGACGAGGTCACGAACGGATAGGTGCCGTAATCCACATCCAGATGGGTGCCCTGAGCGCCCTCAAACAGCACCGCCTCGCGTCGGTCAAGGGCGTCGTTTACCAACATCGCAGTATCGCGGATATACGGCTTCAGCCGCTCGGCATACTGGATATATTCGTCATAGATGGTATCCACATCGAACAACTCAGCAGCGGGGATGTTATATAGCTGGGTTAAAAAATAGTTGATGGATTCGACGTTGGTGGTCAACACCTTACGGAACAGCGCAGGGTCCAGCAGGGTGCCCATGCGTATCCCTACCCGCGCCGCCTTGTCGCCATATGCGGGGCCGATGCCGCGGCCGGTAGTGCCGATTTTACGGGTGCCTTTGAGCTTCTCTGCCTCCCGCTCCACCGCCCGGTGATAGGGCAGGATCAGGTGGGCCCGGTCGCTGATATGAAAGCGCCCGTCTACCGATACCCCCCGCGCAGCAAGGGCGTCAATTTCGGCAACCAGCGCCGCCGGGTCCACCACCACGCCGTTGCCGATCAGACAGGAGACCCCCTCACGCAATACCCCGGACGGGATGAGGTGCAGTACGAATTCCTGCTTGCCAATGACGACGGTATGGCCAGCATTGTGGCCACCCTGGTAGCGCACCACCATGGCCGCCTGCCCGGTGAGCAGGTCCACAATTTTGCCCTTGCCTTCGTCGCCCCACTGGGCTCCTACCACGACCAAACCAGGCATTGTAATCCTTCATCTTTCGTTCGCACTGTTGTGGCCGCACAGGAGCCCTCCGGTGGCCCGGCCCATACCAAATAGAGGGCCCTTGTGTATAAGGAAAGATCGCGCCCCTGTCAACGAAACAAACCGTAAAAGCTGTAAACGGTATGGTCACCACCCCCCAACATTGCCCGAACAGGCCAAAACCGCTACGCTGTCGGGTTATAACCTTTAAGAAGAAGGGGACGCGAATGTTCGGCGTCGGGATGCCGGAAATGATTCTGATTTTGTTGGTGGCGCTGATGGTGTTCGGCCCCAAACGGTTACCAGAATTAGCCCAGACCATCGGTCGAGCCATGGGACGCTTTCGTGCGGCTACCCGTTCTTTTGAGCAACAGATGGAGCGCGAGATCCGCCG
>JALWRU010000373.1 GCA_026994095.1 Nitrospira sp.
TCGCTTGCAGTACGAGGCCGGGGTCCACCGGGTGCAGCGCGTGCCTGCCACCGAATCCCAGGGCCGCATCCACACCTCTACCTGTACCGTGGCGGTGCTGCCAGAGGTGGACGACGGCGATGTGGAGATCGATTCCAAAGACCTGCGCATCGATGTCTACCGCTCCTCCGGGGCTGGCGGTCAGCACGTCAACAAGACCTCCTCTGCGGTGCGCATTACCCACCTGCCGTCGGGCATTGTGGCCTCCTGTCAGGACGAACGCTCGCAGCTTAAAAACCGCGAAAAGGCCATGAAGATGCTGCGTTCGCGCCTGCAAACGGTCGAAGACGAGCGCCGCGCCAGCGAAGAGACCGAGGCCCGCCGTTCGCAGGTGGGCAGCGGTGAGCGCAGCGAAAAAATTCGTACCTACAACTATCCGCAAAACCGGGTCACCGACCATCGGGTGGGCTTGACCCTGCACAAGCTGGATCAGTTCATGGAGGGGGCCTGTCTGGACGAGTGTATCGATGCGCTGATCGCCCACGATCAGGCCGAATACCTCAAGCAGTTGTAGGGGCCGGGTGACCGCCGTGGCCACACCGACGATCCTGCGCGACGTGATGCTCAAGGGAACCGATTTTCTGGCCCGTCACGGGGTGGAGGAGCCGCGCCTGAATATGGAGCACCTATTGGCCCACGCGCTCGACATGAGCCGTCTGGAGTTGTACCTCAACATCGAACGCCCGTTAACGGACGCGGAAGTTACCACCGCCCGTGGGCTGGTGCAGCGACGCGGGCTCAGGGAGCCGTTGCAGCACATTTTGGGCAATCAGCCGTTTCGGAATGTGACCGTACAGGTAACTGGCCATACCCTGGTCCCCCGCCCGGAGACCGAAGAACTGACCGGACTGGCGCTGGAGTGGTTAACCGGACGTGGTGGGGAGGGTCTGCGCGCCCCGGCTGTGCTGGACCTGGGGACCGGCTCCGGTTGCATGGCCATTGCGGTCGCCGACGAATGTCCCACCGCGCAGGTGACCGCGGTGGACTGCTCGGCAGACGCCCTGACGATCGCCCGCGCCAACGGCGAATCGTGCCGGGTGTCCGACCGCGTCGATTTTATGGAAGGCGATCTCTACGACGCCTTGCCGCCGGGGGGGCGGTTCGACCTGATCCTCTCCAATCCACCCTATCTGACCCCGGACGAGTGGCAGCAGGCGGCCCCGGAGGTGCGTGACCACGAGCCACAACTGGCGCTGGTGGGTGGTGAAGACGGTCTGGAGTTCTATCGTCGCATCCTGTCCGGGGCGGCGGTATGGCTCAACCCGGACGGTATCGTGCTGCTGGAGATCGGTTTAACTCAGGGGCAGGCGGTGGCCGCTATTGCCACCGACGCCGGGTTTATGCAGGTCGAGATTCTTGACGATTTGAGTGGCCGCCCGCGGATGGTGCGGGCTGGACAACTGGAGGTCGGGTAACCGTGGACGCATTACAGATTCAGGGGGGCAACCGGCTCGAAGGCGAGGTGTCGGTGGGGGGAGCCAAGAACGCCGCCCTGCCGCTGCTGGCTGCCAGCCTGTTGACCGACGGCCCGTGTGTACTGGGGCGGGTGCCAGCGCTGGCCGATATCCGCACCATGCTCAAGCTGCTGGCCGAGTTGGGGGTGACGGTCGATCACCAAGGCCGCAGGGTGACCCTGCAGGCGGATGGGGTGATCCACTGCGAGGCCCCCTACGACCTGGTCAAAACCATGCGCGCCTCCATTTTAGTGCTGGGGCCGCTGTTGGCCCGCTTTGGCGAGGTGCGGGTGTCGCTGCCGGGAGGGTGCGCCATCGGTGCGCGGCCCATCGACCTGCATCTGGACGGGTTGGCCCATATGGGGGCCGAAATCGCCATCGAACACGGCTACGTGGTGGCCCGCGCCAAGCGCCTGAAAGGGTGCCGCTACTACCTGAAGTTCCCCACGGTTACCGGCACCATGAACCTGATGATGGCCGCTACGCTGGCGGACGGTGTGACGGTGCTGGAGAATGTGGCCTGCGAGCCGGAGGTGACCGATCTCATCACCTTTTTAACCGCCTGCGGCGCACAGATTGAAGGGGCCGGTAGCGACCGGCTGGTGATCGAGGGGGTGGCCCGTCTGCACGGCGCCCAACATGATATGATTGCCGACCGGATCGAGGCGGGCACACTGATGCTGGCCGGGGCCATCACTTTGGGGGATGTGACCGTGACCGATGTGGTTCCGGCCCATCTGGAGGCCCTGATCCAGCAGCTGCGGGAGACCGGCGCACAGGTGGATGTAGACGGCGACCGCATCCGTACCCGTGGCACCGGGCGTCCGGGTTCGGTGGATGCACGGACCTTGCCTCACCCGGGTTTTCCTACCGATTTGCAGGCCCAGATGATGGCATTGATGACCGTGTCGGACCGGGTGAGTATCATTACCGAAACCATCTTTGAAAGCCGTTTTACCCATGTGGCAGAATTGCAGCGCATGGGGGCCGATATTCGGCTGGAGGGGCAGAACGCCATCATTCGGGGGGTCGACCGGTTGAGTGGTGCCGAGGTAATGGCCACCGATCTGCGCGCCTCCGCCGGGCTGGTGCTGGCAGGGCTGGTGGCGGACGGGGAGACCTGGATACGGCGTATCTACCATCTGGACCGGGGCTATGAACAACTGGAAGGTAAACTCAATTCGCTGGGCGCCAAGGTGTCCCGCGTGAAAGCGGCATCGTAACGACCATGACGACAGTCACCATCGCCCTGGCCAAGGGTAAATTACTGGACGACACCCTGCCCCTGTTCAAGGCCGCCGGGCTGTACCACGAAGACCTCACGGATCCGGGTCGCAAGTTGTTGTTTACCAATGACAATGGCGACCGGTTTCTGGTGGTTCGCGCCACCGATGTGCCGCCTTACATCGCCCACGGCGGGGCCGATCTGGGTGTGGCCGGGCGGGATATTCTGGGGGAGTACCCGGAGGAGCTGTATCAACCGGTGGATCTGAACGTGGCCCACTGCCGCATGTGTGTGGCACGGCCTGCAGACAAGGATCTGGACGACCGCCCCGGCACCCGTCTGCGGGTGGCCACCAAGTATCCCAACGCTGCCGAGACCCATTTTGCCGCCAAGGGCATCTCTATCGAGATTATCAAGCTGTATGGTTCCATGGAGTTGGCCCCGCTGGTGGGCATGGCCGACTGCATTGTCGATCTGGTCTCCACCGGGCGTACCTTGAAGGAAAACGGATTGGTGGAGGTGGAAACCCTGTGGCACTCCACCGCCAGACTGGTGGTCAATCGGGCCAGCATGAAGACCAAACACGATCGGCTGGCCCCTATTTTAGCGACCCTGGCCGAAGTGGCTGCGGCGCGTACTGAATAGCATTTTTAGGCGAGACTGGAGGACTGACAGGGGCAATGAACATCGTTCAATATGATACTCCCGCGTGTGACAGCGCGCTTTCCATGCTGGCCGCGCGTGGTGATGCCGCTGGCATGGGGGTGGAGCAGACCGTGCGCGAGATCATTGCGCGGGTGCGGGCCGACGGCGACCGGGCAGTGGCCGACTATACCCGTCAGTTTGACCAGGTCGATCTGGACCGCCTGCCCATGGCGTTTACTGCCGAAGAAACCAAGGCCGCCTATG
>JALWRU010000374.1 GCA_026994095.1 Nitrospira sp.
CGGAAGCCATCATTCACCAGCGACGGGAACTCCTTTACCATGGCCGCCGGGTCGGGCACCGACCAGTGGATCCGCACCACCTCACCAGGAAATACCGGGCACTGCTCCTCGGCCCGGTCGCACACCGTTACCACATGGGTGATGGTATCAACATCGACACCGCTCACGTCCTTGGACCGCTGGCCGTCCGTAGAGACCCCGACCTCGTCCATGGCCACCAGTGTGGAGGGGTTGATCACCCCCGGCCTGACTCCGGCGCTGGAGACGCGGATACGGCCTTCGCCCAGATGTCGCAGCCACGCCTCGGCCATCTGGCTGCGACAGGCGTTCTCGGTACACAAAAACAGGACGTGGGGGAGTGCTTCAGTCATCAGAAATTCAGGTACACATCGTCTTCAGCGATGCCCATGTCGGCCAGCGCCGCCTTGACCCCGTCCACCATCGGACTCATGCCACACAGGCAGGCGGTGGTCTGCTCGGCAGGGATGTCCAGATCGGCCAGCAGGTGCTGCACATAGCCCACATACCCGCTCCAGTCCGCATCACCGGGCTGGCTCATGGCCTTGTAGACCTCTACATGGGCACGCCAACCGACGATCTCTGGACGAAAGGGGATGTCAAACGGGGTGCGCGCACCGTACACCAGCATGACCCGCTCACCGTAATCGGCGCGGTTGGCCAGAATCGACAGCAACACACTGCGCAGCGGTGCCAGGCCCGACCCAACCCCGATCAAGAGCACGTTTTTGCCCAACAGGTGCTCGGCAGGAAAGCCCGGCCCCTGAGGGGCGCTGACCTGAACCACATCACCCGGCTTGGCCGCGTACAGCAGGTCGGCCACCCCGCCCCCCTGTTTGATGAGCAGCTCCGGGCGGTCCGGCGATTCGGGCGACCCGGTGAGGGCGAAAAAACCGGGCTTCTGCCCGTCAGCCTGTACCTGTACATACTGACCCGGCGAGAACGGCAGGGCGGCATCAGATGTCAGGGTCAGGTGGCGCATCTGCTGGCCCTCCTGATTGACCTGGGCGATTTTCATGTCGTGCCAGTCCACAGCGGCTCCTTCTTGTGATTGGTCAGGTCCAAAGGCCCGACATTCGGGTGTGTGGCTGTGATTGTAGCCCATAGGCGGGGCGTGATACAGCCCGCCATACCAGCCATCTGTATGGCGTTCAGCCAACCGGGAGGGCCGCGACCCATCTGGCCCATGCAGCATCCACAAGTTTTAGGCGGGAGCCTCCGACAAGAGGGCACGACTCTGCTCATGAACCGCACCGTTCCCAACAGCACCCCACGCCATCTGGACCGACGCGCCAGAGGCCCGCTTAACCGGGCGCGGCGTTTTCTTAACGACTTCTGGCTGGTGCCGGTGGTGGTGCTCTATTTTCAGTTGTTGGCGGCGATGGTGGGCGCACAGGCGGGCGATAACCACCCACTGTCTGACATCAATCGACGCATTCTGGCCGGGGTGCCTGCACTGGGGCACATTGTTACCGACGACTTCCCGTACACCCTGATTGGCCACAGCAAAGAAGTCCTGCACATCCTCGGCGGGCTTGAGCAACGGATCTCCCCGGACGATTTGGCGGCACGCCTGATCGGTAACCAGTCAGAGCTCTACCGCACCCTGTGGACCTCACGCTCCGAAAAGACCACCGAGTGGGGCGGCATCGTTACCCTGAATGAACAGCACACACCAGAGCTCCACCTGATCCCCTCATCCAACGGTCGATTTATAGGTCAGCTCGAGCGGCTGCCCTGGCAGCAGGGAATGGACTGGATTTCCGCCGCCGAGAACGCCGAACTGGTAAATATTTTAGCCATGTCCGGCATCAACCTGACGCAGGTAGCCGACCTCCTTGCGCGGGACGATGTGGACGAGCCCACCAAAGTGAAGCTGTACCGCAGCATATCCCACACCCTGCGCACCATCTCTGAGGCGCGCTATTTGTTACAGCCAGACCACTTCAAGTCGTATCTGGGGCACTCGGATACCTGGCGTTATGTGGGCATGTTTCACTTCCACAACCGGCTGGAAGCGCCACCGTCTGAGGCAGACGTGGAGGCCAGCTACCGTGTGCGACAGTTGATATTTGCGCTGGCCCGTGACGGCTTTGACCTGTACGACATTTCCAACGGAGTCACCACTGCGACCCATTTTACGGTCACAGACGATGCCTGGGTGACCCAGCCGGAGTGGTTCTCCCTGTCAGACCCGGGCGCAACCATTTAGGGCCGGTTCACACCGCAGGCTCACACTGCGGCACGCTGCATGCCACCATCTACCGCAATGTTGGTTCCGGTAATCCAGTTGGCGTGGGGTGAGGCCAAAAACAGGCACAAACCGGCCACGTCCGCCGGGGTTCCGATACGACCCAACGGCACCTTGGCGGCCTTTTTTTTCACCAGCAATTCACCGGCCTCTTCCAGGCTCACCGACTCCCGGTCGGCCACCTGATTGGCCTCCCGGTCCCAGCTTTCGGTCCAGATGGGTCCGGGGGAGATGCTGTTGACGTTGATGCCCTCTGGTGCCAACTGCATGGACATGGATTTGGACAGGTTGACCATGGCTGCCTTGGTCGCGTTGTAGTGGGGCCATACCCCGGTGGGCTGCTTGGCCCCCAGGGAGCCAATGAACATCACCCGCCCCCGGTCTGACTGGCGCAGGCGCGGTAACGCTGCCCGTAACATCCGCACACTCGACATCACATTGACGTCGTAGCTCTCGTGCCACTGGTCGTCCGACACCTGATCGAACCCGTCAAAGGCTACCACCGAACCGATATTATTCACCAGCACATCGATGCGCTCAAACTGCTCTTCAATCTGCCGAAACAGGGCACCGACCTCGCTTGCCTGAGTGACGTCGGCAGCGATTCCTACCGCCTTACCACCGGCCCCAACGATTCCATCGACCGCAGTTTGCAGGCGGTTGGCACGACGGGAGGTCAACACCACATGCGCCCCCTCGCGGGCAAACGCCTCGGCGATTGATCGACCAATACCCTCGCTGGCCCCGCTGACCACCACCACGCGCCCTTCCAAGTCCATTTCCATAATAAATCCCTCCTCACAGGTAGTTGATCGCTCCGCTGCCAGAGATCTCTTTTATTTAGGTTCCATCCGCCCGCGGCCCCCAGCGGGCCGGGTCTGGCTCCAGAATGACACCCAGATCGGGCAGGGTTGCCAGATCTCGACGACGTACCAGACTGACCGGGCTATTGATGTCCCAACCGCTGTCCAACATGACCTGCGGGGTACTAAACCGAAATACCCCGCCATACCGGATCAACGCCAGTTTACCGGGCCCGGACGCCCCTTCGTCTTCAATCCCGATCAGTCCGGGCGATAGCAGGGCCGGAATCAACGGGGCCACCACTTCGGCAATCGCCCCGGCAATTACCTGATAGCCCGGCTCTCGTGGGTGGCCGTCCGGCCCCAGCGGATAGAGTTGCTCTCCGCGCAGGGTCGCTGCCTGCAGGGGGGTAACCACATCCACATAGCTGGAATGGGCCAGTGTGGAGATTACCTGCGCCAGTTCACTGGTGCTTTGGGCTTCGTGATCCACCAACTTGGTGTAGGCTGGCGGAGGGGTGATACCGTCTGCTTCAAACAGTGTGGCATAGGTG
>JALWRU010000375.1 GCA_026994095.1 Nitrospira sp.
GAAAGAAGGTATACACTACCCCCACCACCGCAAACGGGATCGCCGACATCACGATCAGGCTCTGGCCCAGCGAATTCAGCAGCAGGGCCACCAGCAGAAAGATCGCCACCAACGCCATGATTCCGGCACTGATAAAACCACCAAATATCTTGTTGGCTTCGCGGGATTCCCCGGCCACTTCGATTCGAACTTCCGGTCGGTTGGCAAGGTGCTGTTGCGCCCATTCGGTGACCTGTTGCGCCACCTTCCGAGCCGTGGTGACCGTGATGTCCAGGTCTCCGGTAATCGTCTCGGTACGGACCCCGTTCACATGCTGGAGCGATAACGGGCCTTGCTCTCGGCTGAGGGTCAACAGGCCCTTGAGTGTCATCACCTGCCCTCGGGCGTTCACCACCGGGATCTCATAGAGCGTATTCGGGCTACCCCGGAATTCCGGCGCCATGATGACCCGATAGTCCAGGGTTTCGTCCACCGAAGTCGTACTGCTGACCAACACCCCGTCGTAAGTGACCCGCAGCGCTTCGGCCACCGTGCGCACGGTCAGCCCCACCTCCGCCAAACGTTGATAGTCCAGATGTACGACCAACTGATCTTTACCGAGTAGATTGTCACTCTCTACATCGATCAGCCCTGGCAGCGCCTGTAAATAGGTCTGTACCTGTGCCGCCATCTGCGCACGAAGGGCATCGTCATTACTGATGATACGAATCTCGACCGGCTTGCCGGTGGTCGGTCCCACCCGTTGTTTATCAAACAGCAGCCGTTGCCCATCTACCGGCGGAATCCGGGAGCGCATCTGCTGCATGATCTCATCGGCGCTGCGATGGCGGCGCGCCTCACCAGTCAAGAAGACCGAGATTACCCCCAGATTGCTATGGTCTCCCCGGTTCTTGCTGGCGTCTGTGACATGGGTACCCACCCGAGTGGAGTAGGATGCCAACTCGTCCTCAGGCAGCGCCGCGACCACAGCTTCAAGCTCTATCAAGCGGGCTTCGGTGGCTGCCAGCGACGCCCCTCGCGGCATCTCCAGCATCAGATAAAACGTCTCGACCCCGTCCTGGGGAAATATCTGGAAGCGCATATGATGCTTGACCAGAAATACACCCCCGCCCAGCAGGGCCAACATCAATAGCACCACCAGATAGCGCCAGTGCAGCAGGTGTTCGAGCAACCAGCCGTACCCGGCTTCCATGGCCAGCATCCAGCCGGGTTTGCCCCTGGACGCAGTGACCGGGCCACCGGTCAGGTGATGGGGCAACACACAAAAACTGTCAAACAGGCTGACCAACAGGCCCAGCATCACCACTGCGGGAATGGCCCAGGCAAATTTCCCCGGCACACCCCCCAGTTGGAACATGGGCGAAAACGCCAAAATCGTGGTCAGGCTGGCCACCGTGACCGGGCGCCACATCTCCACCGTGCCACGTTGAGCTGCATCCAGCGGTGACAGGCCCTGCTCCCGGTAATAGGTCACCTTTTCGGCGATCACAATGGCGTCATCTACCAGTAACCCAAGCACCAGCACAAAACCGGCCAGCGATACCACATTGACAGTAATACCAAATTGAGCCACCAGAATAATGGTACCCAACAGGGAAAAAGGGACGCTCATGGCGGTCCAGAATGCGGCCCTCAAATTGAGGGCCAGCATCAGGATGACCACCACCAACCCAAACCCCATGAGGGCATTGCCACTGAGCACCTTCAGCCGTAGCCGGGTGCGCTCCGACTCGTCACTGAAATAGCTCAGGCCCAACCCCTCCAGCAGCGGCTGGTCCTCCAGGTAGGCCTTCACCCGGCCGATGGTATCGATGATATCGGCGCTCGCCTTTTTGCGGATCACCAGGCTCATGCCCGGCTTCCCCTCGTTGCGCACAATAAATTGCTCGTCTTTTTCGTGCAGCACCACCCGTGCCACATCGGCGACTCGCACCCGTTGACCGGTGATACTGGAGCGCAGGATGACATTTTCTACATCCTTGGGGCTCTCAAACTTGTTGAGGGTCACCACGGTCTGCTTATCCAGGTAGGATTCCAGCTGCCCCCCGGTCGTACGCAGGTTGCGTGCCTCAATGGCCCGCAACACATCGGTGGTGGCAATACGCAGTGCCCGCGCTTTGACCGGGTCGATCTCGATATGGACCTCCCGATCGAAATAACCGATTTTGTCTACCCCGGACACCCCGGTCAGGGCCTCAACCCCACTCTCCAGCAACGGCAATACTCGCCGTAATTGCTGATGGTCACCAAACAGGTTGGCTACGATAATGGGCCGGTCGCTGGTGGACATCACCTTGAGGGTAGGTAGCCCATCCAGGTCTGGCGGCAGGTCACGGGTTTGATCGACCGCCTGCTGCAAATCGTCGACGATGTTGGCAAACTCCGCCGGGCCAGCGTCTTCATCGGCCTGAATCAGAATCGACGAAAAGTTATCGCGGGAGGTCGAGGCCGTCTCGTACAGCCCATCCACCTCGCGGATCTCTCCCTCCAGTTGGGTGGTCACGTTGAGTTCTACATCTTCCGGCGAGGCACCCGGATAGACCGTGGAGACGGTGACCATATTCAGGTCAACCGCTGGGAACCCCTCTTTCTGGGCCCCCCACATGCTGTACATGCCCAGACTCAGCACCCCAAAAAAGATCAGCCGCACCAACAGCGTCTGACCTAGAAAGAAGCCGATCAAACGATCCATCGATTACCGCTCAACTATTGCAGATGGTACGTTGAGGCCATCCAGATTGCGATCCAGCAGCTCACCGATGCTTAAACGGATTTTGTACAGCTGCACCACCAGCCGCTCGCGCCCCAGCCGTGTTTCCAACTGGGCGGTGTGATCTTGCAGTAATTCAAACAGATCCAACTGGCCAATCTCGTACAGCCGTTGCTCCTCCGCCAGTTTGCGGGCCGCCAGTTCGACCTTGCGACCGGCAGACTGTAGCGCGACCGCCAGCTGCGTTTGCTGTGCCAGTAGATTGCCCAGCTCCGCCTGCGCGTCACGCATCTGCTGGGCAGTATCTGCCGCCACTTGCAGACTACTGGCCCGCTGGGAGGCCACCGCACCAGTGCTGGCCCGGTTTCCCAACGGATAGCGGTAGTTGAGCATCAACCCCACATCGTTGCGATCCAGGCTGCCGCTGTGGGCATCTCCCAGATTGCTGTCAATACCGTGCCGGGTATAGGTCAGACCCAGATCCAACGCGGGCTTGCGGGCATCTTGCAGCGCCGTAAGCCGGGTGGTCTCCAGCGCCTGCAACAGCTCCAGCACCGACTTTAAGCGCGATTCAACTGCTAAATAGGACGGCTCACGAGGAGGCATTGCCCACAACGGATGCGCCTGCGGGTCGGCAGGCTGTAGCGGGGATATCGACGATTGCCCATCCCCTTTCATCTGCACCTGTATCTGATGGCCCAGGCCGTCATACACTCCCACGGCCTGCTGCCAGCGGGCAAAAAAGTCTTCGCGCAGTTCCTGTATACGCAGCAATTCATAGGGTTCCGCCACCTGACGTTTCACCTTGAGGCGCACTAGCTTCTCCTGCGCCAACGCCTGCTGATAGACCTCTTCCGAGATCGCCAACTCCCGCTGACTTAGGTCCCAGTCCAGACAGAGCGCCG
>JALWRU010000376.1 GCA_026994095.1 Nitrospira sp.
GAACTGGCCGCCGGAGCCACCGATGAAGGGCTGCGTAGCAGCCTGCGCGCACTGCTGGACGATACCCCGATTGACGGCTTGGGAAACCCCATCGACAACACCTTCCGCCGCTTTATCCAGATGGCCGGTCGGGAGATCTTCTTAAGCGCCGGAGCCGCCGGTACCGGAACCGGTGGAATGGACCCGCGCGACTACCCGGCGATCGCCAGCTTTACCAATAGCGAGCGTAGCCAATTGGCTGCTGCAGCCCGTATCGAGCCGGTCATGTTGATGGACTACATCGTCACCAACGACCGTCCCTGGACCGAAATTCTAACCGCCGACTACACGGTCATGAACCCGATCATGGCCCGCGCCACCGGGGCGCAAAACCTGCTGCCGTTCATCGACCAAAGCAGTCAGGACTGGAAGCCGGTACGGGTACCTCAGGTATCCGCACGGCTGTTGACCCCCTACCCTCACGCCGGGGTGATGACCACCAACGCATGGCTGTCGCGTTTCCCCACCACCGGCACCAACCGCAACCGACACCGGGTCAATATGCTGTTCCGGCAGTTTATGGCCACCGATATTGAAGCGCTGGGCAATCGCCCCATGGCTGGAGCCAGCACCGGCAATTTTCTGGTGCCTACCATGGAAAACCCGGACTGCACCTTGTGCCACAACCTCATGGACCCGGTGGCCGGAGCCTTTCAGAACTGGGGTTATGAGAACCGCTACCTGCAAAACGCCGGTGCCAGCGGTGGCCCGTACAACAGCCTGGCCAGCGACTATCTGGGGCCGGACTACTACCTGAACAACAACGGTTTCCGCTGGTATCGACCGGGAGATCGCTGGTATCGGGATATGCTTGACCCCGGCTTTAACAACTGGACTGTACCCGGCGGGCAACGTGGATTCGGTGGACGCCCCGACCCGGTCAACCTGTCGAACGAATTGGTACAAGGTGGTGACTTTACCAATCTGGACAACTGGACCGTGCTGGGCGGCTCCCCCTCCACCCGCGGCGGTGGTGTCTTCGGTCGGCGGCTGTACCTGCAGGTGACCGATGTGCTGCGCACCTCTGGTGTTGCGCAGGTGGTCGATCTGTCCAGTTTTGGCAGCCTTATCGACGCAGGCGATATGGTCGCCGTACTTGCGGCCTTTGCACAGACCGATGCAGAGGCTCAGGCGTCCGTGTATATGCGCTTTTATAATGGTGCGGGGCAGCCCATCAGCTTCTCCAACAAGGCGGTTGGACAGTTGACCGAAGGCTGGCAGAAACTCGATGTACTGCGCCCGATTCCGGTGGGTACGCGGTCTGTTCAGGTCTTTATCGATGCCACCTGGGTACAAAATGGAACCGGGCGGGTCTGGGCCGACGAGATGACCCTGCGCATTGGTACCGCTGGCGAGCCGGTCATCGGCGTCAACAACGGCAGCGTCGATAGCTTGCAGTGGCTCGGACGGGAGCTGGTGCGCGACCCTCGTTTTGCCAAGGGGGCGGTGCATTTCTGGTATCGCGCCCTGTTCAAGCGGCTTCCGCTGATCCCCCCGGCTGACCAGACCCAACCGGACTACGCAGCACAGTTGCTGGCATTCCAGACCCAGGACGCGATTTTCAACACCCTTGCCAGCCGGTTTGCGGCGGGGCAGGGCCACGGACCTTACAACGTTAAAGATCTGCTGGTCGATATGGTGTTGAGTGACCTGTTCCGGGCCGACACACGAGACCCTGCCAGTACCCTCGACCTGCCCGATGCAGGGCTGTTGCGCCTGCTGACCCCGTCGGAGTTGTATATCAAAACCCGCAATCTGGTGGGGGCTGACTGGAGTGACTTCCGTGATGAACCGTGGCGACGTGCGCTGGGGGCATTATACGGCGGCTTTGACGGTGGCAATCTGGTCACGGCGCTCAACACCGACATGACCGCCGCCATGAACAGCATCCCCATGCACCTGTCCTTGCGGACGGTCTGTAATGTGGTGCGCTCCGACTTCCGCAGAAGTGCAAGCAGTCGTCGCCTGTTTGCTGATGTCTCTGCCAGCGACCTGCCCAACGGCACTGGTGATGCGGCCATCCGCACCGCCATCGTGTCGCTGCACCGAGCCTTGTTGGGTGAATTTCTTACCGTCAACGACCCGGAGGTAGACCGTACCTTCCGGCTGTTTAAGGAGGTGTGGACCAACCGCGTCGGTGTCTCCCCCAACACCACCTGCAACCTGAACAGCGCCAGCGAAGACAACAACTACACCAAACGCGCCTGGGCGGCAGTGTTGGTCTACCTCATGGGCGATCCGTCCTACCTGTATCGATAGAGGCACCTGAGCCATGCAACGACGTGATTTTCTAAGAATGCTCGGCACCGCCACCCTGGCGGCGGCTGCGTTTCCCCGACTGCTGGGAGAACGGCTGGCAATGGCACAGGCCGCACCGATCTACAACGGCCCGATCCTGATTACCTTCCACGCCCGTGGTGGCTGGGATGCCAGTTCATTTGCCGACCCGCGTGAGAATGCCAATATCAACCACTGGGCTGCACAGATGCCCGCTGGTACCGCTGGCAATCTACGTTATGCGCCGCTGGGTGAGAATGCCGCCTTCTTTACCAAATACGCCAACGACATGCTGGTAATCAACGGTATCGATATCCAGAGCGGCTCCCACTCGGCGGGTGCGCGCAACCGCACAACCGGTCGACTGGCAGGTGGTTACCCCCAGCTTAACGAACTGTTTGCCGCCGTCAACGGACAGGGCATGCCGATGGCTTTCGTAAATGCCAGCGGCTACTCCATCGACACGGTGGGCCTTGCCGCCCGCTCCAACCTGCCCGATGAAAATACCCTGCGCACCATCGCCACCCCCAATAATGCAGGGCAGGGAAACAGCTATCTGCGCCCCACCGATTTTGACACCATCCGTCGCTATCAGGACGAACGCCTGACCGCCCTACGTGGCCGGACCGACAACCTCCCCCGCTGGCAGACCCAACTGGATACGCTGGATGCGGCCCGCAACAGCACCACTGGACTCAACCTGTTGGCCCAGTCCCTGCCCACCGGCGGGCTGGACCGCAACGACCTGACCGGCAACCGCAACAACATGGTGTCCGGCCTGCATATGTATCTGGTCACCGCCGCTGCCGGGCTGACCACCACCGCCACCTTTGGTCTGGGTGGCTGGGATACCCATGACGATCATGAGAACAGACACAGCAGCCGCCTCAACCAGCTCACCCGCTCACTGGATTACCTGTGGGACAAGGCCACCCAACTGGGGCTGGCCGATCGCCTGATCGTGCACATTACCTCCGACGTGGGGCGTACACCCCATTACAATGCCAGAAACGGCAAGGATCATTGGCAGGTGGGCAGCGACATCATCATGCGGCGCAATGTGGCGTGGACCAACCGCATCGTCGGGGCCAGCGGCCCCGGTCACGAGGCCTTCTCTATCGACCCGGTATCGCTGGCGGTAGATAACAATAACGGCACGCCATTACAGCCCAAACATGTGCAGAGTGAACTGCGTAAACTGCTGGGGCTGGACGGTCATCCGCTGGCTCAACAGTTCCCGCTGGACGCCGCACCGGTGGCGTTGTTTGACGGCAGCGTCTCCAC
>JALWRU010000377.1 GCA_026994095.1 Nitrospira sp.
ACTCCCTGCGGCGGGCGGTATCACTGGGAATGGACCCCATGCGCGCCATCCAGATGGTGACCATCAATTCGGCTCAGGCCATGGGCCTCCGGGAGCGCGGTGCGGTGCTGCCCGGCTACCGGGCAGAGCTGGTCTGTGTGGACGATCTGACCGAATTTCATCCGGCGCTGGTGGTCCACGGCGGCAGACTGGTGGCCAAAGACGGCAACATGTGCGTGGACATCACCCCTACCCGCGACCCGTCGGTCTACCGGGCCATCCATACCGGCCCTATCGACGAGGCCAGCTTTGCCATTCCGTTTGCCGGTGAAAAGGCCCACGTGATCGGCCTCACCGGCAGCCAGCTCATCACCCGCGATCTGGTGGAGTCGGTCACAATCGTCGATGGCCATGCGGTCAGCGATACCGATACCGATATCCTCAAACTGGCGGTGGTGGAACGCCACAAAGCCACCGGCAACGTGGGGCTGGGATTGGTCAAAGGGTTGGGGTTGACCCGTGGGGCCATGGCCTCATCGGTGGCCCACGACTCCCACAATCTAATCGTGGTGGGCACCAACGACCGGGACATGGTGGCCTGCGTGGACGCCCTCAGGGAGAGTGGCGGCGGGTTTGTCATCGTCGAAGATGGTCAGGTGCTGGATCATCTGCCGCTGCCGGTAGCAGGACTGATGAGCGAGGCACCGATTGAAGAGGTGGCCGCCGCCGGTCAACGGCTGCGAGAGGCCGCCAAGCGGCTGGGGGTACCCCTTCCGGCACCGTTCATCACCCTGTCGTTTCTGGCCCTGCCGGTGATCCCTGAATTGAAGCTGACCGACAAAGGGCTGGTGGATGTGGTGCGCTTTGAGCTGCGCGATCTGGTGGCCTGAGCCGAAACATACCGGTGTTGTCGAATCAGCCGTCAGTTGCGGTGTAACCGGTCCTGCCCGACCCGCCTCCGGGCCAGGCGGTCATCCGCATCGTGAGCCAAGCGAGGCCCTGTCTGCTGGTCTGTCTGCTGATCGCGTAGCAGGCTCATACCCGTGCGGGTGGGCGGGCGATCGACCACCGAAGAAATACAAAACTGGCCGGTATCCCGCATGCCCTCAAAGGCAAACCAGTAGGCGTTGGCAGAGTTACGGGCGCCAAAGGATTTGTGATCGTGGCAGATGGCACAGTCCGCCGACTCAATGGCCTGCTGAATGACAGGGGTCTTGTATACCAGACCCACGCGACCACAGGCCCGCTCGATGGTGCTGACAAAGCTGGAGAAGGCGTGGCCGGAGGCGGCTGACAGAATCAGCATTACCGGCACCAAAATGCCCACAAGCTGGGCACGGGTGGTGGAACAAAAGATCATGGGGAGGGGTCTCCATTTTATGCCACCGGGTGCGGTAGACCCCTTCATACCGTATCACCCGTATACCGTTTTATACCTGACCGGGCCACCCCAACCACCGAGTGACCTGATCCCGTTACCTGCCGGGATACAAAGCAGAACCTGTGCCATAACCGATTTAGCCGTTAAATCAGCGCCTTCGGACGCGCCCCTGCCAGACTGTCAGCAGCGGTAATTGGGGTTCGGCAGGCGGTCTGCGGAAAATCTGCCTTGCTGCATAAAATGGTTACAAAAAAAGGGCCGACCCCGATTTCGGGGCCGGCCCTGGTTCAGTTACGAGGCAAACGACAGGTTAATCGTCGTCCCGATCGTCCCGGTGATGCCGGCGTTTGTCCTTGTTACGATCCTTCTTGTGGTGGTCTTTTTTGGACTTGTGGTCCCGATCCCGGTCGCGGCGGTCACCACGGGCCTTGTGGTCATCATCGTCATGGTGACGACGACGATCCATATGGTCGCCGTCATCGTCGTGGTGGCGACGATCCATATGATCACCATCATCGTCGTGGTCGTCCATGCCACCGCCGGTATTGCCGCCGCCCATACCACCAGTATTACCACCACCAGTATTACCACCTCCGGTATTGCCGCCGCCCATACCACCGCCGGTGTTGCCGCCGCCCATACCACCACCGGTGTTGCCGCCGCCCATACCACCACCGGTGTTGCCACCGCCGACCATGGACGCAACGCAGAACTCACCGGTATCACGCATACCCTTGAAGGCGAACCAGTAGATATTGTTGGCATTGTTGGCACCAAACGACTTGTTGTCGTGGCACAGGGCGCAGTCAGCCGACTCGATGGCCCGCTGGATCTGGGCATTTTTGTAGTCGCTGCCCACCTTGGTGCAGGCACGTTCGATGGTGCCCACATAGCTTGAAAATGCAAAACCGGTGGCTACAGAGGCCATCAGCATGAACGGCACCGCAGCGGTGACAATCAGTGTACGGGTTGAAAATTTAGAGGTCATAGGGAACAGGTCTCCAGATGATTGTCGTCATCGGGTGAGATGGTTCCCTACAAACCACATCACCCCTTTGTTTCTCGTTCAATCGGCCTGAGCAATCCGCCCCACCGTTGGGTGAGGTATCCGCCAGACAATCGGGGACATACCAAAGCAGAACCCATGCCAACTAAAATTACCCAATACTTTTAATTGGTTACAAAACAATTTCCACCACATCATCCAGCACACTTGTTCAATTTATGTGCGGTAACTGTGTAAATACGACACGTTCATCGAACACCCACAGGCACAAAAAAAGGCCGACCCCCCTATCGGGAGCCGGCCTTCTTAAAACCAGAGCGGTGTGGGTTACACCTTGATCTCTTCTGCCACCAACTGATCGCCGTCTTCGGAGTAGTGGATCACCACCCGTGCGTTGGCGGCCACCTGCTTGATCTGGTCCGGGGTCACCTTAAAGGTGAGGTGTTTACCGGTCTGGGCATCCACCAGCACCAGGGTGCCTTCGCTGCCGCTGACCGACACCACAACCCCCACGTGCATCATGTTCTCGTCCGGGCCGCAGGCCAGTGCCGGGGCTGTCGCAAAGGCCATCCCGGCGGTCAGGGCGAGGGCCAACCCCGCCATTCGTATCTGATTCATGTTCGCTCCGTAGCCACAGGAAAAAAAGCCGCCCCCTGCGTTCATTGTACCAAAACCTCGCGCCAGCCGGTTCTATTCCCGCCAAATCGTTGCTGGCAGCGCAACAGAAGTGGGGCAATCTGGCATACAATAAAAGAGCCGGGTGGCGGTACTGGTCGCCCGCTTGCGTAATAGAGGTCCGTCATGTCATTACAATCGTGCTCCCCCCGACTGCATACCGTGCTGGGCCGTTCTGCATTGGTGGCAATGCTGGTTCTGGCCTCCGGCTGCTCGCTGTTTGACCGGGCCTATGTGGGCACCGTCAATATGGTCGACCCGGATCAGTCCCGCCTCAAGCAGGAGACCCGCTGGCTCAACCCCCACCCCAATTTTCGGCTGGTCAATCAGGACCAGATGGTGGTCTATGTGCGGGCGCGGGACAGTGCCAATTCGGGCCTCAATATCCGCCGCGACCTGAAAGATGCATTGGCGGAACTGGGCTACCGCCTGACCAGTAATCTGGACGAGGCCCAGTATATTCTCAACATCGATATCCGTTACTTTGGCGAGAACGCCCGCGCCGACGGCGGTCGTGCCACCCTTGCCGCCGGTATTGGCGGCGCGGTGATCGGCGG
>JALWRU010000378.1 GCA_026994095.1 Nitrospira sp.
TTGGTTGCCCTGGCAGGTGGCTGGAACCTGGGCGCGTCCCGGGAATCAGTTCCTGCTCACGATTTCGTCGCGGCGGGTGGTTCTTCGACCGTTCTCGCCGAATCCCACCTGACGGCTCCGGTTGAGCTGCCTTAGGGCACACTATCCGCCGCGACGAAACCTCTTTTAGCGCCACCTGAACGGCGCCGACCCGTTTGTGCCATAGGCTGCTCCTTGCCGGGAGGGCCTCATCTACCGAGTAGGGCCGGTGGTGAGTGTCAAGTCCTATGACACAAGCGGGCGTCTTTTTTCTTTCTACCGGCGTCCGCTTTTGGCTTGTGGACAACCTCTCCGGCTCCCGAAAATCCTCGACGTAGCGCTGCTACGCCTCCGGTATTTCGTCCGCCTGCGAGAACGCCCACAAGCCAAAATCGAACGCCTACGCCGGTTGATTTTCTGGGTGGGCAAGGCCGGTAGCTGTCTTGTCTTTTTGTTTTTAGAAACGGTCGTCCCCGGCCCCGTGCAGCATGGTGGCCTGTTCGCCCATCGCGTCCCTGGCCCGCTGCCCTTACCGGTGCAGGTCGTGCCTGCCGTGCGTGTGTGGCATACTGGGAGGATGGCTGATTTAACCTTTGATTCCCGTATCACCTGCCCCGGCTGCAAAGCTCACGACACCGTCACCATGCCGGTGGATGAGTGTGTGACCGACTGGGCCTGCCCGGCTTGCGGTCATGGGCTATCGGCTTCTGGTGACGACTGCTGCGTGTTCTGCGCCTTTGGTACCGTTGAGTGTCCGCCCCAGCAGATCCCCAAGTACGGTGGCTGCTGCGCTTGACGTGGGTTTAGCCCGCGCCGTGTAGCTCGTCCAGTACCCACGGGTCGGACTCTGTTTGGGCTGCTTGGGTGAGGGCGAGCCTTGCCGCTTCGCCGCCAATCTGGTGCAGCGCCCAGGCGGCGTGGCCCCGGATGAGCGGCTCCTCCTCGGTTAACGCTGCCGTCAACACCGGTACTGCATCGGTGTTGCCGCGATTGCCCAGCGCCACCGCTACATTTCGCAACAACCCCCGTCGTTTGGTACGAAACAGCGCCGTCCGCTTGAACAGCCGGGTGAAGTCCTCACGGGTGAGTGCCATCAACTCCAGCAGGTGTGCCCCGTCGGTGATGGGGCGGGCGGTGTAGGACGGTGGCTCTTCGGGTGGTGGCGCGGCGGTGGTGCCGCTGCTCCCGCTGACCGGGTAAGGGCAGGCCGCCAGACAGTCGTCGCAGCCGAATACCCGTGTGCCGATCCCGGCCCGCAAATCGGTGGGGATCGGCCCTTTTAATTCGATGGTCAGATAGCTCACACAGCGGCGGGCATCCAGCTCATAGGGGGCCGGAAAGGCATCGGTGGGGCAGCTATCCAGACAGGCAGTGCAACTGCCGCAACGGTCGGGCAGGGGGGTGCTGGCGGCCTCGTCAGGCAGCTCCAGATTGGTAAGCACCTCCCCTAAAAAGAACCAGTTGCCTGCCTGCGGATGCAGCAGATTGGTATGTTTGCCCTGCCAGCCCACCCCGGCCTGGGCGGCCAAGGCTTTCTCCAGCACCGGGCCGGTGTCCACATAACTCTTCCAGCGCACCTGCGGGGCCAGCGTCTGAATGCGGGCCATGAGCGCTTCGAGTTTGGTTTTTAGAACGTCGTGATAGTCGTTCCGGCCACGGGCGTACTGGGCGATGTAGCCGCTATCCGCATCATCAATCCGGGCTTGAATCTGCTCGCTTGTCAGCCCTTCTGGAATGTAGCGGTGGCCCGCCACCAGTACCCAGCTCAGGTCGGGCAGCAGCCGTGACGGGTCGGCCCGTTCTTCTAATCGGCGGGCCAGATAGTGCATCTCTCCATGTCGTCCGGCCTCGGTCCACTGGTGGTGGGAGGCGGCCGCATCGGCCAGTTGTGGACGCACCATGCCAAAGGGGTACAGCCCCAGTTCGGCGGCCCATTCTTTAATCTGTCGGGCGGTCAGGGCGGACGGCATGATGGCGTTGCGGCAGGGTTCGGGGCTAGCAGTAGTCGCAGTCCGGGTCGGGTTTGATGGTCAGTGCCTTGGCCACCAGCCCCGGCAGGTCAGCATGCAGTTGGCCTCGGCTGGCGACCATGGTAACGCCAGCGGCGACACCAGCGGCCTGTGCCGCTTCGTCCACATGGCCACAAAAACCGATCACGTTGAGGCCCGCGTCACGCATGGCAGCGACCACCTTGGTGGGGTTGTCGCTGGCGGCAGCCAGATCCACCAGCCCCAGCGCCGGACGGTCGGCCTCGATCTGCTCGGCCACCGGTGTGTCCATACGGTAGGCGCGGGGTTCATGCCCTGCGATCTTGAGCGAACTGTCTACCCGTGGGCGAAACATCAAATCCCGCACCAAAGTGAGTACAATCGCGTTCTGCGGGGTCTGGTCAGACATTGCTGCAATCCTTAACATAGTACAAATATCAGGCGTTGGCCTGCGGTTTGACACCGTTTTCGCTTCGCCCGTACCATAAACTGCAAGGTTTCAACCGGGCAAGTACAACCGGCCCATCGCCGAGCAGGCGTAGGGGGATGATCGGTTGTGTGTGTGGACGGTGATGGCCTTGCGCAAGGCCACCGCCGGTGGTGAAATAGATCGAAACGCCCGCCGGATGAACGGCGGGTTTTGTAGACAGGCGGTGAATGAGCTCTACCATTATTATGCAACCGACCGCGCCTGCGGTTGATGCGGCCCACAGCTTTGCTGCCTACGCGGGTCTTGCTGCTGACGAGATCCACGAGCGTATTCGCGCCGCTCGCGCAGCTTTGGGCCAGCGTTTGGTGATTTTAGGCCACCACTACCAGCAGGATGAAGTCATCCAGCATGCCGACTTTCGTGGCGACTCCCTCAAGCTGGCGCAGCAGGGCATGCAGGTGGACGGGGTCGCCCACATGGTCTTTTGCGGCGTCCATTTTATGGCCGAGACTGCCGATATTCTCTCTCCGCCAGAGGTCAGCGTGACCCTGCCGGATCTGGGGGCAGGCTGCTCGATGGCCGACATGGCCGACCTGCCCAGTGTTGAAATCTGCTGGGAAGAGTTGACCGAGGTGGTGGGCGACACCGTCACCCCCATCACTTACATCAATAGCGGTGCCGATTTGAAGGCCTTTTGTGGCCGCAACGAAGGCATCGTCTGTACCAGTTCCAACGCCGCCCGTATTCTGGAGTGGGGCTTTGCCCGCCGTGAGCGGGTGCTGTTTTTCCCGGATCAACATCTGGGCAGAAATACCGCGCTGGACATGGGCGTCTCTGCGGATCAAATTGTGGTGTGGGACCCGGCGCTGGAGTTGGGTGGCAATACCGAAGCGGCCTTGCAGCAGGCGCGAGTGATCCTGTGGGCCGGCCATTGCAGCGTACACCAGATGTTTTTGCCGGAGCATGTGGACCAGTTTCGGGCCACCTATCCCGACATCAAGATTGTCGCCCACCCGGAGTGCAGCCGCGAAGTGGTGGAGAAGTCTGATGCCACCGGCTCCACCGAGGCCATCTTGCGCATCATCCGCGAATCGCCCAAGGGCACCCGCTGGGCGGTGGGCACCGAGCTGAATCTGGTGC
>JALWRU010000379.1 GCA_026994095.1 Nitrospira sp.
GGCAAACTGGCGGTGGATTTTGGCCGCTTTCAGAAGCGCATGGATGACCTGTCCACCCACTTCAAGAAGGTGGGCGATGATGTGGACAAGATTCACATCAGTGCCGGCAAGATCAGCAGCCGCTTTCAGAAGATCGAACAGGTGCAGGTGGAGCAGATCGCCGAGCCGGACCTGCTGGCCAGCGACGTCCTCGACAGCGCACCCGATCTGTTCGCCGGGCAGGACGACCCGGACGACTCAGATCACCCGGATCACCCGGCCAGAGAGATGTCCCAAGGCGCCCCATAAAACCTAATTTTATAAATCAACTAGCTATTAATAATTAATTGTTAACTATAGTTTTTTTGTTCTTTGATTTAGCGCCCGATCCCGTTTGGATCGGCGGAAGGCGTTGCCCTTTTTATTAGTGCTGCCCGACCAGCCATTGTCGTCCGATTCGTCTTTGGTCTCCCGGTCGTCCACCTCCAGGGCGGTGTCATGTTGGGCCATGTTCAGACGCTGATAAAACAGCACCGGGTCCAGCGCCTCGCCGCCCCCCTCTCTGGCCCACCGCTGCACCTGCCGATCGGCGCTCACCACCAAGGCCCCGGTCCCCCGTCCCTGCACCCGCTCCCGCAGCACTTCATCAGCGGTGATGCCTTTGGGCGAGTAGCTCACCACCACACCACCGTGCATCTCCCGATTGCCCAGTTCATGGCCGTCACGCCAGCCGTCAAAGACCACCTCGATGGGTAGCGGGCGACGTCGATGATAGGCGGCCAGTTGGCGCACCAGATCGTTACGTTGTCGGGTCAGCTCCGCACGCCCCTGACCCATGCCCCAGATCTGGGCGATCAGGTTGTAGCCGTCGATATACAGGTGGGTCGCCATGCCACCAGTATAACTGTTTATAGTGTGGCGACTTGTGGTCCTACCCGCCGCCCTTGTCGGCTAACCCTCCGTGCGGACGTACCGGTGATGCCGCTTTATTGGCGGGCGACGATCCACTAGACTAGGGCCTGTGAACACGAATGGGGATTAGGGCGATGATGCCTGTTTTTATTGGTGTTGACAGGCCCCAGGACACCCCAACCGGAGCATCCCCCTTTTTTTCCGTCTGTCGCGACCCTTTTTTTGCTGGTGAGCACCCCTTTTGAATACCCATGACGACCTGTGGCTGGAGGATCACTCCCCCACCCCCACCGAGCTCAAACCGCCGCCCCTGCTGACCGATCCTGAAGTGGACGAGCGGCTGGCCGTAGCCCGTCAGGTGCTGACCGCCACCTTTGGGCTGGCCGACTTCCGCCCGGCGCAGGAGCCGGTCATCCGCTCGGTACTGGGGGGTCGCGATACGCTGGTCATCATGCCGACCGGCGGCGGTAAATCGCTCTGTTATCAGCTGCCTGCCTGCATCTCGGAGGGGGTCACGCTGGTGATCTCGCCGCTGATCGCCTTGATGAAGGATCAGGTAGACGCCATGCAGGCCCTGGGGGTTCCGGTGGCGCTGGTGAACTCCACCGTACCGTTCCCGGAAGTGCGGCAGATCATGGAGGACGTGCGGCAGGGCAAGATTCACCTGCTGTACGTGGCCCCGGAGCGGTTCCACTCCGGCTACTTTATGCAGACCCTGAGCGGCGTGCCCATCGCCCGTGTGGCGGTGGATGAGGCCCACTGCATCAGCCAGTGGGGGCACGACTTCCGACCTGCCTACCTACGCCTGCGGGAGGTCCTGCAACAGTTGGGACGTCCGCCAGTGGTGGCCCTCACCGCCACCGCCACCCCACAGGTGCAGGATGATATCGCCGCCCAGTTAGGGCTGATCGATCCGGCCCGCTTTGTGGCCGGATTCGACCGGGAGAACCTCACCCTTGAGGTGCTGGAGCGGGGCCGAAAAAAAGAGCTGCTGCACCAGTTTATGGGGGAAGAGAACGGCCCCGGCATCATCTATTGCGCCACCCGCAAACATGTGGACGAAGTGGCCGGTATCCTGCGCGACAAGGGGGTTAACGCCGTGCCCTATCATGCGGGCCTGCCGGACGACACCCGACGCGGCAATCAGGAAGATTTTCTGGGGGGTCGCACCGACGTCATCGTCGCTACCAACGCCTTTGGTATGGGGGTCGACAAGCCGGATGTGCGGTTTGTACTGCACTACGATATGCCCGGTACGCTGGAGGCCTACTATCAGGAGGCGGGCCGCGCAGGGCGTGACGGCCAGCCGTCCCGCTGTACCGTGTTATATGGTGGTGGCGACCGCTATACCCAGGAGTTTTTCATCAACTCCGCCTACCCGACCCGCGCCTTTGTGAGCAATCTGTGGCGGGTGCTGACCGAGGCGGCGGACGATCAACTGGTGGAGTTGAGCCATCAGGAGATGCTGGCCCGCATGACCGAAGAGGGCAGCAATCTGGCGGTATCGTCAGCGCTCAAACTGCTGGAGGAGTGCGGCGGGGTACAACGCCTCAACTCCCGCAGCAACCCGGCCACCATCCGCTTAAAAGACCCAAAAAAACTAAGCGCTCGTGCCACGGTGCAGCAGCAGGTCATGGGGGCCTTGAGTTTCCACCTGCCACCGGGAGAGCTGGGGGCGGTGCAGATCGCTCCGATGACACTGGCCGATGAGTCCGACATGGATGTGGACGCCCTGCTGCGCGCCCTGCATGCCATGCACGAGGCCGGGGTGATTGAGTACATCCCGCCCTTTCGGGGTCGGGGCATCCGCCTGTTAAGCCACGAACTGCCCGCCCTCGACTTTGCCCGCATCGACGAAAAACGGTCCCACGGGCTGGCAGCGCTGGACTCGATGGAGGCCTACTGCCGCACCCCCGGCTGTCGGCGGGACGCCATTTTAGGCCACTTTGGCGAGGTCGCCAAAGGCTCCTGCGGGGCCTGCGACCGGTGCCGCTCCGGTACCGCAGTCAGTACCGTGGTGGAGGCCACCGAACTGGCCAAAAAGCTGCTTTCCGGCGTAGCCCGCTGCCGCATTCGTGGCGGTATGGCCTTTGGGCTGAACACCGTAGCCGCCCATCTGGCCGGGGCCAATACCGAATCCCTGCGGCGGCACGGGCTGGACAAACTGAGCACCTACGGCCTGCTAAAACAGTACCGCCAGAAAGAGGTAGTGGACCTGCTGGAACAACTCACCCATCACAAGCTATTGCAGCGCGAAGACGTGGGCGGAGGCGGTCCCCGACGACCAGTGGTGGTGCTGTCCGAAGCAGGGTTGGCGTTGTTGAAGGGGGGGGAAGGCAGCGTCACCTTGCGGCTGCCAGACGCCCCGGAGCGGCGCAAACGCCCGGCCCTACCACCTCCCACCGGCGCAAACAGGGCACATACGCGGGATGACGGGCCGGACGACCCGGAGCTGTTTGCCGAGTTAAAAGCCCTGCGGCTGACCCTGGCCGAGCAGATCGAATCCCCCGCCTATGTGGTGTTCTCCGACAAGGTCTTAACTTCGCTGGTGAACGACTGCCCCACCACGTTAGAAGAGATGGCCCAGATCAGCGGTATCGGCCCCGCCAAGCTGGAGCGCTACGGCCAGCAGTTTTTAGACGCCATTAATAACTATATTCAGCGACCCTCACAGGAGTCACAG
>JALWRU010000380.1 GCA_026994095.1 Nitrospira sp.
CCGTTGGCTGGGGCTGCTGCGCTGGCTCGATCTGGACATGGGCTGGAGTCTGGGCCAGTACCTGCTGCTGTGCCTGATTGTGGTGCGCTGGTTCCCCAATACCCAGCAGATCATGGGCCGCTATCGTCCCACAGTGACCAAAGACATGCTCACCAACAGCCGTGCCTTTTGGCAGTGGCGGCCCAACGCCCGTTGGGCGGTGATTATTGGTGTCGCGGGGCTGCTGGCCACCAGCTTTATCTACCGCTGGAATCAGGCCGCCCTGCCCAAGGTCGACTTTTTGTACTTCCAGTTTTAATGGGAAAACGGTACCTCATCTTCATCGTGGCGCTCCTGCTGGCGGGGCCGGTAGTGGCCACCGTGCCGTTTGCGGTGGGGGTGGACCCGTACCGGGTGTTTGGATGGTCCGGTTATAACAACCACAACTTCTTCCCCAACACCCGCTACATGAAGACCGAGCATCTGCTCAAACACACGGAGTTTGATGCCTTTGTGCTGGGCTCCTCGCGGGCCAACTACTATCGAGATACGTCGCTGCAACGGTACACCGGCCATCGCTGGTACAACCTCAACGTATCGGCGGAGACGGCAGAAGGCCTGTTGGCACGGGTGCGATGGTTGCTGGATAGCCGCACGGTGAGGCAACTTTTGATTCCGCTTGATTACGACATGATGTTTCAGGTGAAAGCATTTCGTGAGGGTGACCTGCTGCGGATGGAACACCCGGCGGTGAGTGGTGGTTCATGGCTGCAGTTTTACTGGTGGAATCTGACGGTGCCCTACCGTCAGTTGACCGAGGCAGTGCGTCGTATTCAGGTGACGGATGTGGTGCTGTACGAGCTGAATATGGCCGACGGTCACTACCGCATGGTGGCGCAGGAAGAACTGATGTTGCGCTTCCCTGAGGAGCATGCCCGCACGCTGGATATGCATTTTGTCACGCGCAAGGAGGGTGCCCAGCCGTGGCAGCTTGAGGCGTTCGACCAGTTGGTGGCGCTACTCAAGGAGCGTAAGGTGGCTGCGGTGTTTGTGGTGAATCCACTGCACGCAGCCCATACCCGCAGTTTTGACCCGGTGGACTACAGCAAGTGGCTGATGCGATTGGCCCAGAGCGGGCTGCCGGTGTGGGATTTTTCCGGCTATAACACCATCACCACCGACAATCACTATTACGTAGACAACTCCCACTTTGTCTGGCCAGTGGGGGAGATGGTATTGGCGCGGGTGTTTGGTGATGGTGCGCAGGTGCCGCCGGACTTTGGTGTGCGGCTTACCCCTGACAAGGTTCGCGGGCGTTTTCATGAACTGGTGGAGGGGTATCTGTCCCGCTCCCGGTAGAAAGTCGTTAGACTACCCCCATGCAACGATTTTTTTGCCGCCCGCTGTTTGCCACCCACCCGGACCGTTCAGTGGATATGGTACTGCTGTTGTCGGTGTGGGTATTTGCCACGCTCGGCTGCTTGCTGATTCTGGTGCGGGCAGGGCAGTGGTTACAGTTGCCACCCTATCCTGGCCTGTTTACAGTGCTGGCGACCGCCTTTGGTCTACTCCTTGGTGCGGCAGCCATCGGCTTCCGGCTGCGTGTGCGGCAGTTGATACCGTTGGCGGGGCTGGCTCTGTTTGCAGTCGGGTATGCCTTCGCAGTCGGGTTGGTAATGGAGGCCACGCCAGACGGTCTGCTGGTGCATCTGGCCGCCGTGTTGACACTGGCCGAGGGGTGGTCGCCTCTGTCTGGCCCCGCAGCAGAAACACTTCGGGTACCGCTGGTGAGCTTCTATGCCAACGGGCTTTACTCGTTACAAGCGGTCGTCATCCAACTGACCGGCATGGCCGAATCGGGCAAGCTGATCATCCCGTTGATGGTGATTGGCACGGGTGCGCTGGTGCTTGCGGTGATGCTACAGGGCCGCCGCCCGGTCACGCCGCTGACCGTGCTGTTCATCGGCGCGCTGGTGCTGAATCCGGTGGTGCTGGGGCAGTGGTTCTCTCACTATGTGGATGCGGGCCGGTACCTGTTTTCGCTGTCATTGATTTTGGCGTTTTTACTGGCCTACGCCGGACGCCCGGGGGCCGGGTATGGGTTGGCCACCGTGCTGCTGGTGCTGCTGATCAACAGCAAAACAGCAGGGCTGTATGATGCCGGTTTGATCGTCGCTGTGATGTTGCTGGCGGGGTTGGTGATGCAGCGTCACCGTTTGCGTGCGGCGCTACGGCTGGGTCTGTGGACCGGTGGTCTGATGGTGTTTGCTACGCTGATCGCAACGACCCTGGTTGGCTATCGGCCCTATGTCACCAACTGGACGGAGCAGCAGGCGGTGGTGGTTCACCCGCCCACGTCGGTCATGCTGGCTGGGCACCACCCGGCGAACCTGCTGCACCAGTCCCATGCAGTCCAGTTGTGGCATACCATATTTGCCGCCACTGGCAACCAGCCGGGAGAGGTTTCAGAGTTGAAATTCCCCGGCACGGTCACCCTGTCAGAGCTGAAGTCGTTAGGGGCGGGTACCTACCGGGGAGGGTTTGGCCCCTACTTTGGGCTGGTGGTGATCTTGTCGCTGGCAACCGTGGTGATGGCAGCACTGGTGCGCCTGTGGATGCGCAAAAAATCGCTTGAAGGGCCGTCTATCGCCCTGTGGCTGGTAGGCGCTGCCGGGCTGTGCCTGTTATTGGCCGGGCTGTTCCCGGAGCCGTGGCTGGCCCGCTTTATCCCCCTGTTGTGGGCAACGCCAATCCTGTTGCTGCTGGCCCTGCCGACGACCATGTTGTGGCATCCGTTGTTGCGTGGTATCACCGCCGCGACAGTGCTGGCCATCTGCCTGAACCTGCTGTTATGTGGGGCCATCTCGATTGCCAACGCCGGGTTGCATACGGTACGCATTAACAAACAACTGGCCGAATTGGCCCGCTTAAATACCCCGGTGTTGCTGGTACAGAACAAGAATCTGGGAGACCACAAGGTGTGGGGCCGACGTCTGCAAGCGCGTGAGATTCCCTACCGGGTGGTATGGCAGAGCGATACGCCAGCGGTGAGCCACTGTGCCGAACCCATGCGTTTGACCAGCCGCCTGTTTGCCTGCACTACAGCACCGTTACCAGAATCCCCACCACAATAAAACCGACCCCCACCCAGTAGCGCGGTTCGATGATCTCGCCCAGTAGCCACCAACTCAGTAGCGGTACCAGCAGAAAGGTGAGGGCATAAAACGGGTAGGCCACCGACAGTGGCGTCTGCCGCAGGATCCAGATCCATACCAGCGTGCCCAGCGAATAGAGGCTGATCGCACCGATGAACGTTGGTGAAGTGGCCAACGACATGAGGACCGCTAAGGCCCCCTTTTGTGCCACCGTCTGCGATGCGGCCAGTTTGAACAGCACCTGTCCGCCCCCAAGAATGAGCATATAGAGCACCAGTGCGGCAATCTGACTAACATTTAACAAGGCGGTCGCTCACGGGTAGAGGGCGTCAGAACAGGGGAGTACGGCCTTGCCGGGTCGGTAGGGCCAGTAATCGCCTACACCATTAGGCATCGAGCACAGATCGGCGACAAGGCGCTGGTCGGATTCCGAGGATAG
>JALWRU010000381.1:0-1314 GCA_026994095.1 Nitrospira sp.
CGGTTAAGTGCAGTGCCGCTGGCGCTGAAACCAAAACGTATTTAGCGCCGCAGGCGTTTATAAGCCAGCGGGGGCTGCCCCGCCCGCGGTCGGCAAAAAGCACCGCGCAAGGCGCGGTAATAAAAACCCTCCGGGGGGCGGGGTGACGGCCCCCGCAGGCCGTAAATGCAGCGCCGTTGGCGCTGAAATCAAAACGTATTTAGCGCCGCAGGCATTACAAGCCAGCGGGGGCTGCCCCGCCCGCCGGAGGCATTTTTTTGCAAGCGCAAGGCGCGCTGGCTAAATAGACATAACACCGCGCAAGGCGCGGTAATAAAACCCCTCCGGGGGGCGGGGCGGCGGCCCCCGCAGGCCGTTATTTTGCGCCGTTGGCGCTGTTTATAGTTGGCGTAGCCCGCCTACTTCACCGCCGTCAGCGTCAAATCGTGATACCCCTGACAACCGTGCTCGCTCAAATCCAACCCCGTATGTTCATCCGCCTCCGATACCCGCAACCCAATCGTCGCCCGTATCACCATGAACATCACCAGACCCAACCCAAACGCCCACACAAAACAGGTCGCAATGCCGACCAACTGAATACCCACCTGCCCCCACGAAAAACCGTCCGCCGCAAACAACGCCGCCGCCAACGTGCCCCACGCCCCACACGTGCCGTGGACCGATACCGCACCCACCGGATCGTCAATGCGCACACGCTCCAGCAGCAATACCGAGCCGACCACCAACACACCGCCAATCAAACCAGACAACACCGCTCCACCCGGATTCAAATTGGCACAACCCGCAGTGATCGATACCAACCCGCCCAACGCACCGTTGATGCTCATGCCCAAATCAGGCTTCTTGAACAACAACCAACTGGTGACCATCGCCGCCACCGCTCCCGCCGCCGGAGCCAGGGTGGTATTGACCGCAATCAACGCCACATCGACACTTGCCGCAGTGGTAGAACCAGCGTTAAATCCATACCAGCCGAACCACAGCAAAAACATGCCCAAGGTCGCCAGCGGCAACGAATGACCGGGAATCGCTTTGGGTGTGCCGTCACTGGCGTATTTACCAATGCGCGGGCCGACAATCAACGCCCCCGCCAACGCCACCCAGCCACCGACCGAATGGACCACGGTCGAGCCGGCAAAATCGATAAACCCAAGCTTCTCCAGCCAGCCGCCGCCATTTAACAGGCTGCCCCAGGCCCAACTGCCAAACACCGGGTAGATGAAACCGACAACGATGAGGCTGTAGGCGATATAGGCCCGAAAACGGATTCGCTCCGCTACCGCACCGGCAACGATGGTGGCCGCCGCCGCC
>JALWRU010000381.1:1324-3558 GCA_026994095.1 Nitrospira sp.
ACCCGGACAAAAAGAAACCGTCCGTGCCAAACCAGCCGGTGGGCGAACTGCCAAACATCAAACCAAAGCCGATCACCCAAAAGGCCAACGCCCCAAACGAGAAATCGAACAGGTTTTTCATCATCAAATTGCCGACGTTCTTGGCGCGGGTAAAACCACCGCACACCATGGCAAAACCGCCCTGCATCAAAAACACCATGGCCGCCGCCGTCAGCGTCCAGATGTAATCCACGTTCACCTGTACCGTGGCAATCGCCGCCGCATTACTGGCCGGGTCCGGGCCAGCAGCCAACGCCACCCCGCCCAATAAGGCTGTTAGCCACACCAACAAGGTCGATACAAAGACAAACGGCAACCGGGCCATAAGGTTCACGGTCCTATCCAATTACAAAATCAAAAATAACAGTCTGACCCTCCATAACAGCACAGCCTGTGCCAAACCCTGCACCGCGCCGATGTCAGGCCCGTGACCCCAGTGTTATCAACATAAATACAATGGGTTAACCGATCCATCCCGTGCCACAAAAACCGCTGCGCCAGCCCCCTCTGCCGCCCCCGTACCACCCACCAAATTGTCGTACCCATACCGGATTGTAGTAAACGAGACAATTAGGTCGGTATGCCGTCGTCATGCGTGGAATGGCTCTCCTTAAAACGGCTTGAAAACACCCCCGACAGGGCCGGTTTGTGTGCCTTTGTTCGCCTGGATATTAAAGCAATAACAACGAGTTAGTACTTTCTCATCGGCGATGTCCCACGAATCGGGTAGGGATTGGCACTGGCCTTGCTATTTGTATCGGGTGTTACCCGACGACCGCTTCTATTGACCCCAGCATTTGGAACCTTCCGTGGCCTTTCCCAAAGACATCACCATCTTTCAGGACGACTATCAGGACCGTATCCCCAACATCCGCCAGAACCCGGTGGACGACTGGCGCTACACCACCTGCGGTTACTGCTCTACCGGCTGCGGTATCGAGGTGGGCATTAAGGACGGCAAGGCCGTCACCGTGCGTGGCAAGGCCGGTCACCCGGTCAACGACGGCAAACTGTGCCTCAAGGGGATCTGGGAGTTTGAGGCCATCAACGCCCCCAACCGGGCCGTCACCCCCATGCTGCGCGACTCCATCGATGAGCCGTTCAAGGAGGTCAGCTGGGACGACGCCTTTACCCGTACCGCTGCGGAGTTCAAGCGGATTGCCGACCAATACGGGGCCGATTCGGTGGCGGTAGTCTCCACCGGCCAGATCTACACCGAGGAGTTTTATACCCTGGGCAAGCTGGTGCGCGGCGGCATGGGCACCAACAACTACGACGGCAACACCACCCTCTGCATGGCCTCTGCCGTATCAGGTTACAAACGTAGTTTTGGCTCCGACGGCCCTCCCGGCTGTTACGACGACTTTGCCGATACCGAGTGCCTGCTGGCCTTCGGCTCCAATCTGGTGGAGTGCCACCCGGTCATCTACTGGCGGCTTAAAACCGAGCTGGAAAAACGCCACTTCCCGGTCATCGTCATCGACCCCCGTGTGACCATGTTCGCGCAGATGGCCGACATCCACCTGCCGGTGACTCCCGGCACCGATGTGGTGCTGTTAAACGCCCTGGCCCATGTGATTTTAGAAGAGGGGCTGCACGACGAGGACTATATCGCCGCCCACACCACCGGCTTTGACGAGTGGAAGGCGGTCATCGATCAGTACAGCCCCGAAGCCGCTGCCCCCATCTGTGGCATCGACGCAGAGCGCATCCGGCAGGTGGCGCGTATCTACGGTGAGGCCAAATCGGCCATGTCGATCTGGACCATGGGCATCAACCAGTCCACCCACGGCTCCGATGGCGTGGTGGGCATCAACTCGCTGGCCCTCATCACCGGCAACATCGGTATCCCCGGTGGCACCTCGTTGTCGATCACCGGCCAGTGCAATGCCATGGGCACCCGCGAGTTCTCCTCCGCCTCCGGCCTGCCGGGCTACCGGGCGCTGGAGAACCCGCAGCACCGCCAGTACATCGCCGGGCAGTGGGGGGTAGACGAATCCATCTTCCCGACCCAACGTGGCCGTGCCATGACCGACATCTTCCCGGCCATCGAGTCCGGCGAGATCAAGGCCCTGTGGGTGATCGCCACCAATCCCATGACCTCCATGCCCGATACCCGGCGCATCGAAAAACTGCTCAAAAAGCTGGAGTTCATGGTGGTGCAGGATGTGTTCTATCCGCTGCCCTCCGCCGAT
>JALWRU010000382.1 GCA_026994095.1 Nitrospira sp.
CCCGCAGCCAGTGGGTTCAGCGGTTTAACCGCAACGGCATTGACCATGTGCCACTGTCGACTGCCGTCTCATATGTAGATGGACTGCTGCATTTCTTTCACCGACGGGCCCAACGGCAACGATGATGGTCGTACTGCGTGCAGGGGCGCTGGTATTGCTACTGACCTTTGGGGTAATGGTCGGCCTGAGTTGGGCCGCTCCAGCAGCCGGGTGGAAGGTGACTCCAGACCCGGCACGGGTAGGCGATCAACTGACTGCCCGCCTGTGGGTGGAGCATGGGGCGGATACCACAGTCCGGTGGCCCGACCCGGCCCCCACATTTGCCCCCCTGTCGCTGGCTGCAACCGGGACGCTGGCGGATCAGCCGTTGGCAGACGGACGCGTCCGCTCCACACAGACCTACCGGCTGGACGCCAACCTGCCGGGGAATGTCCGCCTGCCCGGCACCACCGTGACCCTGTCCGACGGCAGCCGGGCGCAGGCTGCGGCGATCTCGGTCGTCATCAACGGCATGTTCGACGGCCCGCCGCCGGACCCGGCTCCGGCCCGCCCGCCCGCAGGGGTGGCGGTATCGCCGGTCTGGTGGCTGCTGGCGTTGGCGCTGTTGGCGGGCATCGCCTTCGCCATCTACCGCTGGCGCCAACGCCCCCTCACGGTCGCCGCCGCGCCCGCTGTCCCGGCCCACCAGTCTGCACTGGCGGCCCTGTCGCAACTGGAGCAGAGCGATCTGCCCGACGACCTGCGGCTGGCACGGCTGTCACTCATCACCCGCCGCTATCTGGCGGAACGCTACGGCATCGACGCCCCCACCCGCACCACATCCGAGGTGCTGCCGCTGCTCTCCACCGGGCCACAGGCTGGCGATTTCCAGCCGTTACTGACCTGGCTGCCCCGCTGGGATGCGGTCAAATTCGCCGGGCTGCCCACCGCACCGGACGAGGTGGTACATCAGCTACAGGCGGTACGTCGCTGGATTAAGCAGACCGCCGGGGGAGCGTCGTGACCTTCGCCCACCCGCAACTATTGTGGCTGCTACCGCTGGCGCTATTGGCATGGCTACCGCCGCTACTGGCTAAAAAGCGCGCTGCCAGCCTGCCTCACCCGACGCTGGTGGCGCTGGTGGCACAGGGCCTGCCCACCGGACGGCTGACCCGCCTGCGCCATCTGCCCCACCTGCTGCGGATGGTGGCGGTGATTCTGCTGCTGGTGGCGCTGGCCCGGCCGCAACAGGGCATTGAGGCCGGGGTGGTGGAGAGCGAGGGGGTCGACATCGTGGTGGCGCTGGATATCTCCGGCAGCATGGCGGCACAGGATTTTGCCCCGGACCGGCTGACCGTGGCACTCCAGGTGGTAGACCGCTTTATCGCCTCGCGCAAGCACGATCGGGTGGCCCTGGTGCTGTTCGCCCACGACGCCTATACCCAGGTACCGCTGACGCTGGATCATGCGCTGCTGCGGCAGGTGCTGGCCAACGTCAAGATCGGCCTGATTGAAGACGGCACCGCCATCGGCAGCGCCCTGCTCACCGCCACCCGCCGCCTGTCCGACTCCAGCGCCAGCAGCCGACTGGTGGTGCTGCTCACCGATGGCGACAACAACAGCGGCGAGATCGACCCGCTCACCGCCGCCGACATGGCCGCCAAGCTGGGAGTGCGGGTCTATACCATCGCCGTGGGGCAGGACGAGCCGTTTATCCAGATTCAGGACAGCCCGCTGGGCGGACGTCGCCGGGTGCGTATGCAGACCCATGTGGACGAAGCCCTGTTAACCGACGTGGCCGACCGCACCGGCGGCCAGTTCTTTCGCGCCAAAGACGCCGATGCGCTGGCCAGCATTTACGCACGCATTGATCAGCTCGAGCGCAGCACCTTTGAGGCCACCCCCTATCTGGAGTACAAAGACCACTACCTGTGGCCGCTACTGTTGGCACTGGCGCTGCTGCTGTTAGAATGGGGGCTGGCCGCCACTCGTTTGCGCCGGGTGCCCGGTTAAACCATCGATGAGTACTGCTATGAAAGGGAGTCGATCCGCCCATGAACGCACCCACCACCCCGGACCCATCCGGCACCGGCAAAGACCGCTCCGGCCTCTATCTGGGGCTGCTGCTGCTCTACACCGTGGTGCTGTTGATCGGTACCGTGGCGCAGTTGTTCGACATTCGCTGGATCCTCGACCTGCCGATTTATTGACACCACCGGCGACCGGCTGGTGGGCCTGCTGACATGATGTTTTTACGCCCGGAATGGCTGTGGCTGGCTGCCGTCGGCGGGGTACTGGCGCTGCTGGCGATCCCCCTTACCCGCACCGCCCAGACCCGGCTGCTGCGCCGCTATGCCGCCCCCGAACAACTACCTGCCATGAGCGCCCCGCTGGCGCTGCGCTTTCGCCCCCGCTGGATCTTGCGCGGGGCGGCACTGGCAATGCTGGCATTGGCGTTGGCTGGCCCCCTGTATGGTGAAAAAGAGGTCACCCAACAACCGCAGGGGGCGGCGCTGATGATTGCGCTGGACGTCTCCCCCAGCATGGCCGCCACCGATATCCGCCCCTCCCGGCTGGCCCGCGCCCGCCACCTGATCGGCCAGTTATTACCCCATCTGGCGGGCCACCCCACCGGGCTGGTATTGTTCTCCGGTCAGGCCCACATGGGGGTACCGCTGACCCTCGACCGGGAGGCCATCACCCTCTTTTTAGATGCGGTGGAGCCGGGCATGATCGCCCGCAAAGGCTCGTCCCTTGAGGTGGCCGTTACCACCGCCGTAAGCGGCTTCGGTCAAAGCGGTGGCGGCAAGGCGCTGATTATTCTGTCAGACGGTGAAACCACCGACAGCAATATCGCTCGCGCGGCAGCGACAGCCAAAAAGGCCGGGGTGGAGATTTACGGCATCGGCGTCGCCACCCCCGCCGGGGCACCGATCCCGGTCTATCGAAAAGACGGCCAACTGGCTGGATACAAACGGGACAGCAGGGGCCAGCGGGTCATTTCAAGGCTGGAGCGCGGCCCCTTGACCACCCTTGCCAGCGCGACTGGCGGACAGTTTCTGACGGCTGAGGACGATCCGGTGGCCACCATTGCCGCTGCGGTAGAGACACTGGCACTGGGCGATCATCTGGCCAGTGCCGACCTGCGGCTGGAGAACCGCTACCAGTGGCCGCTGGCAGTGGCCCTGTTGATACTGCTGACCGAGTTGCTGGCGCGACCCATCCGACGGCAGGTGGCATGAACCGCCCGACGACAGCACTGCCCCTGCTGGCCCTTGGCTGGCTGCTGCTGTGCGGCGCATCGCCCACCACCTGGGCCGACGTGCGGGCCGGTAACAAGGCCCTGTCGGCGGGCGACGCAGCCACCGCCAGCAGCCGCTACCAAGCCGCGCTGAACCGCACTAACGTAGATGACAGCGGCGGCGAGCGGGCGGTGCTGGAGTACAATCTGGGCACCGCCAAGCTGGGAAACGCCTCGCCGGAGGACGCCACCGGGCTGCTGCAACAGGCGCTGGCCGGGGCTGATGACGACAATCTGCGCGCTCAGGCGGCCTTCAATCTGGGCAACGCCT
>JALWRU010000383.1 GCA_026994095.1 Nitrospira sp.
TCATTAATGAGCGGGGTGCTGTCGCTGGCGGCCATTTATACCTTTATCCGCGCCCGTCAGGAGGTACAGATCGGCTGGCTGGCCGCCACCGCAGTATTGACCGCGCTGGCGGTGCTCACCAAAGAGGTGGCGGTGGCCCTGCCGCTGGTGTTTTTGCTGGTGGATTTGATTCAGGTACCACCCAAAACACGGCGCTGGGGTATTCACGGCTACGGCCTGGTGATCGGCATGTTACTGGCCGGGCTGCTGCTGGTCTGGAGTCAGGGCTACGCCCGTTACCTGTGGTGGGTCATTCAGGGTAAGGAGGGGCCGCGCGGCTTTGGTGAAAACCTGTGGTTGCAGGCGCAGGTACTGGTTACCTACATGCGGCTGACCGCCCTGCCGGTGGGCCTGTCCATCGTGCACGACTTTGCCGACAGCGCCCGCCTCTCTGCCAGCGCCATTCAGTCGGCGCTGATCCTGCTGATCTGCACCGTGGGGGCCGTGCGGGTACGGCAGACCCAACCGCTGGTGGCGCTGGGCTGGGGGCTGTTTATTCTGCTGATGCTGCCGACCACCATCCTGCCGCTGAACACCCCCCTACAAGAGAGCCGGGGTTACGCCTCCATCGGTGGACTGGTGCTGGCGGTAATGGGGCTGCTGGCCGGGCGTGCGCCATTGGTCGCCGCCCCTTTCCGCAAAGCTGGCTGGGGCATTGCGGCGGTGGTACTGGTGTTGATGTCGGCAGGCACCCTGCAGCGCAACCCGGTCTGGGCCAGCGATCTGGCCCTGTGGGGCGACGCAGTGAAAAAAGCCCCCCACGCCTTCCGCGCCCACAGCAATCTGGGATCGGCGCTGGATAAACAGGGCCAGACCGAGGCCGCTATCGCCTCATTCCGCCGGGCCATTGAGCTATACCCCACCGAGGCCAACGTGCATACCCAATTAGGCCGCGCCCTGTTCCGGCTGGGCCGTCTTGACGAGGCCCAACAAAGCCTCACCACCGCCCTCAACCTATATGAACCCTACGCCCCGGCCCACTTCAGCATGGGGCTGCTCAAGGAGCGGCAGGGCGATCTGTCCGGCGCGATGGCTTCGTACAACCGGGCGCTGGAATTGGTGCCGGGCAACAAACGGGCACGGGTCAACCGGGCCATATTAAAGGCCCGCGCCCGCGACTACACCGGTGCGCTGACCGACCTGCAAACCGCCCGCGAGTATGCCCCCAACGACCCGGCCATCTATGTGAACCTGCTGCGGCTCTACCAGCACACCCGCCAACCGGAGCAGGCCAGCCGACTCTATCGACAGGCGGTAACCGCAGGTGTGTTGAACGAACAACTAACGGCAGACTTTGCCCGCTGGCCGGGGCTGCCTGGTGTAGCCGGTCACGATTGACAGCCCTTGCAAAAGACCGTGGCCCGCTGACCAATCACCCTCTGTTGTAACGGCCTGTCGCACTGTTGGCAGGGCTGTCCACCGCGCCCGTAGACCTGTAATTGCTGCTGAAAATAACCGGGCTTGCCGTCGCCACCGGTAAAGTCCCGGAGGGTGGTGCCACCGGCCTTCAAGGCCTCATTCATGACCTGACGAATCTGCTCTACCAGCGCTTCATAGCGGGCCAGTGAGATCCGTCCGGCTGGTCGGGTGGGCAGGATGCCCGCCCCAAACAGGGCCTCATTGGCGTAGATATTCCCCACCCCGGCGACGATGCGGTGATCCATCAGAAACGTTTTGATGGCCTGTTTGCGGCCCTTGGCCCGATGGTGCAGGTAGGCACCGGTAAGCCCCGCCTCCAGCGGTTCCGGCCCTAAATGGGACAGTAGCGGGTGGGCCATGGGGTCGTCGGTCAGCCACAGCAGGCAGCCGAATCGGCGCGGGTCGGTGTAGCGCAGGGCAGTGCCGTTGGCCAGCACCAGATCCACATGGTCGTGTTTAGCCGGTCGGGTTTCCGCCGGAACCATACAGAGGCTGCCCGACATGCCCAGATGTAATAACAGGTGGCCCCGGTCGGTGCCCATTAACAGGTATTTGGCCCGTCGGCTGAGGCTGCGCACGGTCTGACCGGCCAAAGCGACCGCCGCCTCCTCCGGCACCGGCCAGCGCAGGCGTGACTCACGCACCCACAGCCGTTCAATCTTCTGGTCGAGCAGATGGGGGGAGATGCCCCGGCGGGTGGTCTCGACCTCGGGGAGTTCAGGCACTTCGCGCTCCATACAGCCGCCCGTAGGCCTCGCCTACACTGGCCAGCAGGTTGAGCAGGATGATACCCACCCGGTTGCCTGCGGTGATGTCCGGGGCGGACCAGACCCGCTGCCAGTAGGCCCGTTTGCGCGACCAGAGGGTGCCGCCGGAGCCTGCCCCTGCCACCCCCAACTGGCGCAGCCGGACCGACGAACGACCGGCCCGCACCGAGCGCTGCCACAGGGCCAGCACCCCTTCGCTGGCCCGCCGACAGACCGCCGCCTCCGGGCTGTAGATCAACGTGAGTCCGGCCGCCCGCGCCCGCAGACAGAACTCGTCGTCTTCACCCGATAGCAGCGATATTTCCAACGGACCAATGGCGTCGATCACCGACCGTCGCAACAACAGGTTGGCGGTGGCAGACACCCCCTGTTTGGAAATGCGCTCCCGCTGGCGGATGTAGCTGAGCGACTCATACTGTGCCCACAGGGTGTGGCTCGCCCGGTGGTCGATCTGCCCGCCCACCAGATCGGCCTCACTGTCGAGCAACGCCGTCACCCCGGCGGTGAGCCAGTCCGGCGACTGGGTGCAGTCGCTGTCGAGAAAGGCCACCAACTCGCTATCAGTCTCCACCAGCCCCCGGTTACGGGCCGCCGCTGCACCGGGGATCGGCTCGTGCAGTACCACCACTCCCCGCCCCTTTGCAATGGCCACCGTGTCGTCGCTGGAGCCGTTGTCGACCACATAAACCGTGAAATCGGGATAGTCCTGCTCGGCCAGGTCATCCAATACCTCTCCGATGGTGTCGGCCCCGTTCAGCACCGGGATGATGACCGCCACCGTGGGTAGTGATGCAGATGGTCTGTCGTCAGTCACTGCACCCCTCCCCCGGCCTGCGCCCGCCGCCGTGGAGCCGGATGAGCAATCCAGTCATCGGTCATCTGGTAGTCCGGGTGGCGTACCAGCACGCACCAGGCCCCGTAGAGGGTGCCGCAGATGCGCCGCCAGGAGGAGTGGATGTGCCAGCGGTGCCCCATCAGCAACCCGCCTAACAGGGACCAGCAACCGCCCTTCAATAATCGCCACAGCAAAATGTTAAGAGCAACCCTGTCGCCCCGACCGATCAACTCACGGGTCAGGTAGACCCCCGATCCAAAACCGTAGCTCCAGGTGAGGGCCAGCAGCTCCTCCACCGGTCGCCAGGACTCATGGCTGATCTGCACCGACGGTACAAACGCCAGGTGATGACCGCTCTGCACCAGCCGGTAGAGCAGATCAATGTCCTCCGCCGCCGGGACGGTGCTGCCCGGTCCCAGTGATTCATCAAAACCGCCCACTGCCCGCAAGGCGTCTCTACGCGCAGCAAAGTTACCCG
>JALWRU010000384.1 GCA_026994095.1 Nitrospira sp.
AACAGGCCCGACCAGACCATAAACAGGACCGACAGCCCCAATAATATACGGCGTCGCAAAGACACGGTGACTACAGGCTCATGCGCTTGAACAGCGCCTCTGGCAGCAGCCGGATCACCCACATGATCGGTCGCCAGAAGCCCGGCAGATAGACCACATCCCGGCCCTTGGCGATGGCCTTCATGATGCCGGTGGCGATCTGCTCCGGCGTGGCCCACAGGGGGCCGCCCTTGGGCAGGTGGGCGGTCATGGGGGTATCGACAAAACCGGGTTTGATGGTCAACACCTGTACCCCGCTGCCGTGCAGCCGATTGCGCAGGCCCTGTAAAAACAGCGCCACCCCGCCCTTGGCGGCACCATAGAGATAGTTGCTCTGGCGGCCCCGGTCGCCCGCCACCGAGGTAATCACCGCCAGCGTGCCGCTGCCCGCCGCTGCCATGACATTGGCCAGGTGGGTCAGCAGCGACAGGGTGCCGGTCAGGTTGATTGCCAGCTCTGTCACCGCCACCTGAAAATCGGCCTCACAGGCAGCCTGATCCGGCAGGGTGCCGTGGGCGATCAATACAATATCCACACCACCCAGCGCGGCGACTGCCTCATCGATCAGGGCTGGATGGGCGGCGGTGTCGGCCAAATCCCACACCGCACACTGCACCGCACCGGCACCACGCACGGTCAAATCCTGCGCCACCTGATCAAGTTTGTCACGATCTCGACCCACCAGATAGAGCCGGTCGCCCCGGCGGGCAAAGGCACGGGCGGTGGCGGTAGCAATGGCCGAGGTGGCCCCGATGATGAGAACCGTTTGCATCCCCTACTCCCCCGTCACCCGTCGCCAAAAGCCCGACGACAAACGCGGGTCCACAAACGGCAGCAGCGCTTGCCAGTTGGGGAAATAAGTTTGAAAAGCGTGGGCGCTCATTCTCGCATCCTTGGCCGGGTAGACCGCGCCGCCTGCGGCACAGACGATCTCATCCAACCGGTCCAGCAGGTCAAAGGTGGTTCTCCCGGCGATGGGAAAGTCCAGCGCCAGCGTTACGCCGGGGCGGGGGAAGGATAACAGCCCCGGCGACCTGTGTCGCCCAAAGCGCTTTAACACCGCCAGAAATGACCCGGCTCCGGCGGCGGCGATGGCGGCCAGCAGTTCAGCGATGACGGCCTTGTCGTCGGCCTCCGGCACCACACACTGATACTGCAAAAATCCCTTGGGGCCGTAGGCCCGGTTCCAGTGGTCGACCGCATCCAGCGGAAAGAAAAACGGCGCGTAGTGGACCGTCTGCAACGACGGCGCAGCCGCATAACGCTGGTAGTAGAGGGTGTTCAGCACCGCCACACTCAAGCGTCCTACCAAGGAGACCGGCGGCACAAACGGCAACGACAAGCGCCGCTGATTGTCGGCGTTGACCGGCGCTGAAGTGGCGGTATCCCCGCTAAAAAACACCCCCCGCCCCAAGCGTGGTCCGCTCCCCCGACAGTCCACCCAGGCGACGCTGTATTCATGTTCGTCGGCGGCAGCAGACTGCTCAAAAAAGCCATCCAGATCGGCAAAACAGGTGCTGCGCTGCACGATGTAGGCGCTGGCGATGGGTTTTAATTGAAACTCCACCCAGGTCATCAGCCCGGTCAGCCCCAGCCCGCCGATGGTGGCGGCAAACCAGTCGCTGTTTTCGCTGCCGGAGGCCCGCAGTCGCTCCCCGTCCGAGCGCAACAGCTCCAGCGCCCGCACGTGGCAGCCGAAGGTGCCGGAACGGTGATGGTTTTTGCCGTGTATGTCGTTGGCCACCGCCCCGCCCACGGTCACAAAGCGGGTGCCGGGCACCACCGGCAAAAACCATCCGGCGGGCACCACCACCTCCAGCAGGTCGCTCAGTAACACCCCGGCCTCACAGCGAATCACGCCGCTGGTGGCATCGAAATGGATCATCCGGTCCAGCCCGGTGGCGTCTAGTATCACCCCGCCATCGTTACTGCACGAGTCGCCGTAGCTGCGCCGGTTGCCCACCGGCAGCAGGCGGGTGGCGTCCGTTACTTGAGGGAAATCATCACCGCGCCAGCCCAGCCGCACGCTCTGCTGATCCACCTGCGGATAACGCCCCCAGCTGGTCTCCTCTGCCCCCATCGGCTAGACCGCCAGCCACAACAGCGCCAGCACCACCGTGCCGACGATGTAACTGGGCCAGTCGGTCAGCGCGAACGATACCGGGTCGTCGTCCATCTGCCCGCGAAAGGCCAGCAGCCAGACCCGGTTGATCCACAACAGCAGCAGCGGGCAGATCAGCCAGATCAGCTGCGGACGGTGGTAGAGTGACACCACCTGTTCACTATTGATATAGAGCGCCAGCACCAGCACCGCCATAAAACCGCTGACAATGCCGGATTGGGACAGCATGTTCAGGTCGGTCGCCACATAACCACGGATGCCGTCGCCCCCCTGACGCTGACCGGCCAGCTCTGCATACCGTTTTAACAGCGCCAGCGAGAAGAAGAAAAACACCGAAAAGGCCAGTAGCCAGAACGATACTGGCACTGCCACCGCTGCGGCCCCGGCCAGAATTCTGAGGGTATACAGCCCGGCCAGCACCAGCACATCGACCAGCACCATCTCCTTGAGTTTGAAGGAGTAGGCCAGCGTCACCCCAAAATAGAGCGCCAGCCAACCCACAAATTGTGGCGTCAGGGTGGCCGCCACCGCCAACGAAGCGAGCAGCAGCATCGGGACCAGTACCAGCCCCCATTTGAGTGGCAAGGCCCCGCAGGTAAAGGGCCGTAGGCACTTGCTCTGATGCTGGCGATCGGCCGACAGGTCGAGCAGATCGTTCAACACATAGACGCTGGAGGCGCACAGACCAAAGGCAAAAAATGCGGCGACACCCTGCATCAACAGGCCCATGTTATCGACCTGATGGGCCATCACCAACGGCACCAGCACCAGAATATTTTTAACCCACTGGTGCAGCCGCAAGGCCCGCACCAGCAGACCGGGCAGGCCGGTGGGCTGGCTCAACACCCGCTGCACATTGCCCAGCGCGTTGGCTTTTTTGACCACCCCCGGCTCTGGATTGACGACGATGCTGTGTTGGGCGGCGGCCCAGATGGGCAGGTCGGCGGTGCTGTTACCGGCGTAATCAAAACCGCCCTTACCGAACAACGCCACCAGCCGGTCGCGCTTGGTAGTGCCCGCCAGATTGGTGGTGTCGTCACTGGCCAGCACCTGCGTAAACAGCCCCACATGTTCGGCCACCTGTCGGGCATAGCGGTCGTGAGAGGCGGTCACCAGATGCAACACCCGTCCGCTCCCGTGCTGGCCTTGCAGATAGCGCAACAGCGCTTCGTCGTAGGGCAATCCGGCCACCTCCAGCGTGACCCGGCGGCTGATCTGGCCCTTTAAGTGGGCCTTGCCCCCCAGTAGCCACAGGGGCAACATGAACAGGTAGAGGATGTTGCGCTTGAGCAGCAGCAAGGCCGATTCGATCAGCAGGTCGGTGCGGATCAAAGTACCGTCCAGATCCACACAC
>JALWRU010000385.1 GCA_026994095.1 Nitrospira sp.
TCGTAACCAAAATTGTCAGGCGGGTTGTTCGGGTCGCCCGGATAGGTATTGCGCAACACTTGCGAAACCGCATGAGAGCTGCCTAACCAACCGGGCTTCTCATGGCAGTTCAAACACAAGATATCAGAGCCGACCGGATCGTCCTGCCAGATCGGTGCCCGCAAGAACTTGGGATAGGTGACCGCGTGGGGATTGTGGCAGGAGGTGCACTGCACCGAATCAAATACCCCAGGTACAGTACCCTCCGCACGCCGCAACGGCGAGATGGGGCTATTGCTGGAAATGTTGCTGGTTGGTGGGCCGGGATCGACCAATTCGCCGTCGGCCAGCGCCAATGCCGAATCAAACCGGAACGAAACCGGATGATCGTTGGTCAGGTCAGTACCCAAACGACGGGTATCGCCGCCAAACTCCCCCCCACCCGCCGGCATGGTAATGCCAGAGCTGTTGGTATTGGGGTATTCCACCACCGCTACCGTCTCCTGAGCGACGGACGAGAAGCCTCCCGACCCCGGATTGTTCACCAGACTGCCCAAAGCGATGGTGCCGTCGTGGCACGACAGGCAGAGTCTCGAATAGCCGGTGGGCGCACCGGGGTGAGTCTCCCCTTCAAACGAACGCGACCAGACCTGATCGTACAACTTGTACCCACCACTCCCCCCCTGGGACAGGTGGCGGTTCCACAAGGGGCCTCGCACAGAACTGCTGTCCACTCCACCATGAGGGGTGTGACAGAAGACACAAATCTCACCCGTTTGCGGCGAATAGACGTTAAAACCGGGGACCCGCTGCCCCCCCACGCCCAAGGCTGAAATGCCCAGTGCAGACAGGTTGTGTTTGGTGGCGGCAATATTTTCAACCGCTTCCAGCGCCGGTGGTGGTGTCTGTGCAATGCCACTCACCGGACTACCCAGCCCAACAACCCATACCGTCGCCATTAGCAACAGGGTTCGCATCATCAATCGATCGCTAAAGATCATGCTACGTACTATCCTCATGGTTCATACCGCATCAGGTACCCGTGGGCGCCGCCACACTCATATCCAGTAAACGGAAGATCTGCACACGGTGGTTGTACGTATCTGCTACAAACACATCGTCTCCTGCCACTGCAATACCAGCCGGTAACCAGAACTGGCCGTCCTTGTTACCCGACCCACCAAAAAACATCAGTAGCTGACCGTCCTTATCAAACAACTGAACCACATCGTAAAGGCCATCCACCACGAACAGATGATCGTTTGAGTCGACGGCTACGCCTTTGGGTTTGCTGAATGTGCCCAGCGTGCTACCCAACTGCCCCACCTGACGAACGGGCTGACCATCTATTGAAAATAGCTGAACACGGAAATTTAGGGAATCTGTCACATAGATCTGCCCGCTACTATCGACCGTAACATGGGTAGGAAAGTTCAGTTGTCCCTGCCCTGCCCCACGCTCACCAAACATTGCGGTACGGTGACCGTCCCGGTCAAATATCTGGATGCGATGATGGCCGGTATCCACCGCAATCAAACGGTCTTGCGACGCATCCCACACCAGCCCGGATACCCGCAAAAAATCGCTGTCGATCTCACCGATATAGATGCCGTCCGTATCAAAAATAAAGATCCGGTTGCGGGAGGAGTCGGCCACAAACAACCACTTTCGGTTCGGATCAAACGCCACACCAACCGGCGTATCGAGCCGCCCGTTGGGCAGTTGGAACGCCTGGGCATAACTTTGTCGCTTGAGATTGAAAATGTGGGTCACCTGCAAACCGGTGTCCGCCACCATCAACCAGCCATCCCGGTCCGCATAGATACCGATGGGACGCTCCACCGTGGGTCGCTTTTTGCGCCCTGCGACCAACGCTACCAAACGACCCAATGCGCTCTCCTTGACACCAATGTCCTGGGGCAAATGAATCGAATGGAGGTAGGACACGCGGGGGGCATCCGGCGGTACCGGCCATACCAGATTCGGATCAGGCATACGGGACAATACCGAGGTGCCGCTGGCACACCCTGCCAATACCCCGGCCATAAGCCATGCAGACATCCACAGCAAATAGTTGCGCTTCACCATCAAAACGTCCGGGTGATGTTCAGGCGAATGTTATTGCGGTTGTTGCCGGAGGCCGTACCGGCCAGGTCCACAAATACCACATCGGCAGAGAACGCGATCCGCACCAGCCCCAGGGCGTAATCAAAGGTATATTCCAACGACGCTTCCTGCGACTCAAACTCGCCGCCCAGCAGTGAGCGGCGAACGTCCGATCTCAGGCGCCCCTGTCCCCGGCGGAAAACACGCTGGGTCCAGCCCACTGACGCAGACAACGTCTGGCGGGTACCCAGTTGGGTGGAACTGTTGTCCGCCAAGCTGTACCCCATCGATGTCACCAGACTTGGGGCCGGTTGGTAATGGGCATCAAAGATAACACTGCGGCCACGGAATGACCGGCTCGACAGGCTGCGGTGGTTCCAGTCCATGCCTGCCCGGAACTGTGCCGTCAGTGAATCGGCTGCGCGAAACAGACCATAGCGAGGCTCCATCGTGCCGGTTACATTAACCCCGTGTTCAAACGAAAAGGGCACGGGCAGATTGCCGGTATTCGATTCACGAATATGGGTCATGCGGTAATCAGCCGACCAATGGGACTGCTGCAATACGCGCTCAGAAAACGTGGCATAGACCGAACTGGTCAGCCGGTCCAACTGGGCCGACGAATTACCCCGGTTAATGGAGTAACCAGACGACCCACCCCAGGACACGTCACCGACGTCAAACTCGGTACGCGCCGCCAGAAACAGCCCCCCTGAAACGGTATTTCTGGAGTCGTCGGTACCGCCAGCCACGTTACTCACGGTCTGGTTGTTAGACAGGGCGAACTGGCCGCCTGTACTCCAGCCAAACCGGGGCCGGTAGGTCATGCTGACCGACAGGGTGCTGGTATCGAGCCGGGTGTTCCCCAGGTTCAGTCGCCGCAGCGTGCCGTAACTTCTTATATCCAGTTTCTTGGATGCGCGGATATTGGTTCGCACCGACAGTAGCTGGGTGGTAATCGAGTCCAGCTGATCTTGCGGGCTTTCACTAAAATTGTAGTGCAGCGAGGCCGACAGGGTTCGACCGCGATGATAGGACAGGCCACCACCAATACTGTTGTTCAGGAACAGGGAGCGGCCACCCGCCCGCTGGGTCGCAGTGCTTGAACGGGAACTGAGATTGGCCTGTAAGGAAGATTGCAGGTTTTCCGACCATTTGGAACGCTCGTTGAGCGACAAGGCATGCCCGGTCGACTCGGTATCCGGCGTCGAAAACTGGGAAAACTGATAGGAGGTATTTAGCTGGCTGCGCTCGCCCAGGTTCAGCCGTTGCGACAGGCTGGCCAGACGAGAGGTGGTGGACCCAAAACCGCTGCTCTGACGGGTCTGATGCAGGGCGACTGCCAGTGGGTCGCTTAGCCCCACCGGAACACGGGTGGTCAACGAAACCGTATTATGAATTGCATTGCGGGCAGAGACCGAGTTGTTG
>JALWRU010000386.1 GCA_026994095.1 Nitrospira sp.
CGGTTGGGGGCGTCTCGCCGCTTGTCGATAATGGCCAGCGAAGCGTCCAGGCGCTTGGCAAACGCCCGCGCCCGCTCGGTACCGCCTGCATCCGGCGATACCACCACCAGATCGTTAAATTCTTTTTTATTCAAGTAGTCCAACAGCACCGGTTTGGCGTACAGATGGTCGACCGGAATATTGAAAAAACCTTGAATCTGGCCCGCGTGCAAGTCCAGCGTAAGCACCCGATCGGCCCCGGCAGTGGTAATCAGATCGGCCACCAGCTTGGCCGTAATCGGCACCCGGGGGGACGACTTACGGTCCTGACGGGCGTAACCAAAATAGGGAATCACCGCAGTGATACGACGGGCGCTGGCACGGCGCAGGGCGTCCATCATGATGAGCATTTCCATCAGATGGTGGTTGACCGGGTCGCACAAAGGCTGCACCAGGAACACGTCCATGCCGCGCACGTTTTCTTCGATCTGTACCAGAATTTCGCCGTCAGAAAAGGTCGTCACGATGGCGTTGCCGCGGGCTACACCCAACTCGGCGCACATCTTCTCAACCAGCGGAATATTCGCATTTCCGGAGAAAATCCTGAGTTTACTTAACACCACACTACCCTAGTAAATCGCTGGGTTGCTGCAATTATCGAACGGGCTACGGGCTTCACAAACACAACCCGTTTCCGTATACGCAAGATGGCTGGGGCGCCAGGATTCGAACCTGGGAATGCCAGAACCAAAATCTGGTGACTTACCGCTTGTCGACGCCCCATTCATCCGTTGGGACCGACCGACGAAGCGACCGGCACTGACGGACTAAAATCAGAACTGGTAAGGGATACCACCCAACTTTGCCAGTGGGGTTTCATCGCCAGCTTGGCACGAACGGCCTCTGCCGCTGCCTCGCCGTCCGCCAAACAAAATACTGCTGAACCGCTCCCGGACATACGAACCGTACCGCCGCAGGCCTCACGAAGCGCCGACAACGCCTTGGTGATCTGCGGGAACAGGACGGTTGCCACCGGCTCCAGGTGATTTTCACCGATCTGGATGTCGTGATTGGCCTGCTGCCCACCGCTGCCAACAACCTGATGATCAACGGACTCAGCGGGAGGTATTATTGGCATGGTCGCCTCTTCTGTCAACAGTTTGGGCTGAACCGTCCGGGCATATTCTTTAAATACCCTGCCCGTGTCCACCCGCACCCCGGGAAAGAGGATCACCGCCGCCATTCCCGTGGCGGGTGGAATCGGCCGAATGCGTTCGCCCACACCACCTACGCGGGCCGCACCACCTTGCAGAAAAAATGGTACATCGCTGCCCACTTCTGCCCCAAGCCGCATCAGCCGTGGACGCGACCAATTGAGCTGCCACAGGCGGTTGAGCCCTAATAGGGTTGCAGCCGCATCACTGCTACCTCCCCCCAGACCGGCCCCTACAGGAATCTGTTTGTTGAGCTGGATATGGACCCCCGACGTGGCCCCGCCAGCGTCATCGGCCATCAATCGGGCCGCCCGCAGTGCCAGGTTGTCTTCATTATTGAGGGCGTCTACATCGCAGCTCATGGTCATGCGGGTGGAGCGGGGCGAGAGGATCAACTCGTCCCACAAACTGATGGTATGAAAGGTGGAATCCAGCACATGCAGGCCGTCTTCACGGCGGCCCAGGATCTTAAGATCCAGGTTGATCTTGGCGGGGGCCGTCACGGTGATCGCGTCGCCTGTGTCGGTATCGGTGTGGGTTTCAGGTATGTCCACTGACTGGGTGTACTCCACTAAAATAGAAAAAGGGGGCTGCGGTCCCACAACCCGCAGCCCCCTGTATGATCTGACGATACTATCGGCTAGACCGAATAGTACATCTCGAACTCGATCGGGTGCGGCGCCATCTCCAGGCGCTGGACCTCTTCGCGTTTCAACTCAATGTACGAGTCGATGGTGCTCTGGGTGAACACCCCACCCTTCTTGAGGAACTCACAGTCCCCTTCCAGGGCATCGAGTGCCTGCGCCAGGCTGTTGGCCACGGTCGGCACACCGGCCAACTCTTCCGGCGGCAGGTCGTACAGGTTTTTGTCCATCGGCTCGCCCGGATGAATCTTGTTTTCGATACCGTCCAGACCGGCCATCAACATGCACGAGAACGCCAGATACGGGTTGGCGGTGGAATCCGGGAAGCGAACCTCCAGACGACGGCCCTTGGGGTTACTGGCAGCCGGGATGCGGATCGACGCCGAGCGGTTGCGGCCCGAATAGGCCAGCAGCACCGGTGCCTCAAACCCTGGCACCAACCGTTTGTAGGAGTTGGTGGAGGCGTTGACAAAGGCGTTGATTGCGCGGGCATGTTTGATGATGCCGCCAATGTAGTAGATGGCATCTTCCGACAGGCCCACCGGACCGTCCCCTGCGAACAACGGCTGACCGTCCTTCCACAGGGACTGGTGCACGTGCATACCGTTGCCGTTGTCGTCGGCAATCGGCTTGGGCATGAAGGTTGCGGTCATGCCGTACTGGTGTGCGGTGTTGTGCACGATGTACTTGAACATCTGCAGGTTGTCAGCGGTCTTGATGAGGGTATCAAACTGGAAGTCCAGTTCGTTCTGGTTGGCAGTGGCCACCTCGTGGTGATGCCACTCGGGCACGATGCCGACCTGATCCAGCAGCAACAGCATCTGGGTGCGGATGTCCTGGGAGGAGTCTACCGGCGGTACCGGAAAATAGCCGCCCTTGACGGCTGGACGGTGACCCATGTTGCCACCCTCATACTCCCGGTCGCTGTTCCAGGCAGCCTCTTCGCTGTCCAGGCTGTACATGGCACCGGAGATGTCGTTCTTGAAGCGTACGCTGTCAAACAGGAAGAACTCCGACTCCGGCCCAAAGTAGGCGGTGTCGGCAATGCCGGTGGACTGGAGGTACGCTTCGGCCTTGCGGGCGATGCCGCGCGGGTCCTTTTCGTAGCGATCGCCGGTGTACGGATCGTAGATCTCACAGTTCAACAGCAGGGTCGGCTCTTCGGTGAACGGGTCCATCACCGCCGTGTTGGCGTCGGGTTTATAGACCATGTCCGAGTTGTTGATGTCGCACCAGCCAGCGATGGATGAACCATCAAAGCCGTACCCCTCTTCAAAGGTATCTTCCTTCAGCGCGCTGATCGGGCCGGAAATATGCTGCCATTTACCCTTGGTGTCGGTAAAACGAAAATCGACAATTTTCGCCCCCTGTTCCTGGGCCATTGCCAAGACTTCACTAGGTGTCATGTGTCCCGATCTCCTTACAAAAAACGAAAGCAAAAAAATACGCACGGGGCACTTCGGGTCGCCACAACGGCCACACCCGGTGCCTCGCACACCCAATATAAAACGCTCACCCGTCACACCCGGCGACGGTAGGCAAGGCGAGTCGTACGCTCGTCCTTGAGGCCTGCAAGCGGTGGGTCTACCGCCCCGGAACGACTTCGCCCCAAGCGTTTGGGGTCAACGCTTAAGCAGAACCCGTACCATATCGAAGGTAGCCGACCCACCCCATCTCAATCGATAAACCGGTACTCTACCAAACCTTGTCCCCCAATCACAATGCGGACCGCCTCCTGCGCCTGCTGCAGCAAAGTCGGCAGGCACGGAAGATCCCCCCTGACACCGCTCTAAAATCAGCGCGGCAGAAGCACAGTCCGGTCGGGGGTGTAACAGGGGTGCTTCATTACCTACAAAATAGTAGGAACCGGAACACACTTGCTGACCGATAGCAAGGCTCCAGGCGGGCCGGTGGCCAGAGATGCAGCGCAATCCAATAGCTGCTATCCTAATCACCCTGATTTTAAGGATGTAAACGGTTTGCACCCTTACCCTTTTTTATCATCTTTGCAGATGCATCCAGTTGAGCAACGCCCATGAGCATGTTTGAAGATGCCACCACTGTCTGGGAGTACCGGGTTGAGCCGCTCAGTCAGGTACAGATCGCCAACCAGCTCAATTTTATGGGCAAAGACGGCTGGGAACTGGTCACCGTTGTCTTCAACGGCGATGACGAGTACCCCTATCAGTGCTTCTTGAAGCGCTCCAAACCCGGACGCTACTGATCCCATGTCCCAGACCCCTACCCTGCCCACCGAAGCCCCCGGCGTTGCCACGCTGGACCAGATCGACCTGGCACCACTGTTTCATGTGGTGCTGCTGGATGACGACGACCATACCTATGAATATGTCATTCGTATGTTAAATGCGGTATTCGGGTTCGATCAGGACACCGGCATGCACCATGCGACCGAGGTAGACGAAGCCGGGCGTACCATCGTCCTGACCACGACCTTTGAGCGGGCCGAACTTAAACGCGATCAGGTCCACAGCTTTGGTCCGGATCCGTTGATCCCCCACTCCGCCGGCGGCATGAGCGCCGAGCTGGAACGCGCCTAGCCCCAGTTGTTTATCCGTTTGAGTCTACGGAGGTTCTCCTCGACCTTCCTGGTCGGGATGCTGGTCCTCTGGTGTGCATTTCCCGCACAGGCGGCCAGCCGTTTTACGCCGGGGCTGAAGTGGAAAACGGTCACCACCGACCACTTTTTTATCCACTACCCTGCCGAGTTGGCAGCGTTAGCTGAAGAGTACGCAGGCATCGCCGAAGCGGTGTACGACCGTCAAACCGACCGGCTGGGGTGGCTCCCCGGCCTGCGCACCCACGTAGTATTGTCAGATCAGGCCGACCGGGCCAACGGCGCGGCCACCCCGTTGCCTTACAACACCATCTATCTGAACGCCAGCCCGCCCGATGGTGACGCGGCCATACTGCTCAACATTACCGACTGGCGTTACCACCTGTTTTTGCATGAATACACCCATATTCTGCATCTGGACCGGGCGGTGGGCGACCCCATGTGGCTACGCACCTTCTTTGGCCGCTTGCCACTGGCCTTTCCCAACGTATTTGCGCCCTTCTGGATGCTGGAGGGGATGGCCACCTTTGAGGAGACTGCCGGGACCGCTGGTGGCCGAGGTCGAGGGGCGTTTACCCAGGGCATGCTGCGCACCCAGGCGTTGGAAGACAAACTCATTCCCGCCACTCAGGGCGGTCAGCCGCTGCACATCTGGCCGGGCGGTTCCACCCGCTACCTGTATGGTGTGCGCTTCCTGATGGATCTGGAAACCACCTACGGCACCGGCACCCCGGCGCGGCTGATCGACGAATACAGCAACAACCTGATGCCGTTTCGTATCAATCGCAACCTGCAACGGGTCACCGGCAAGGGGCTGATTCAGGTGTGGGACGAGTGGCTTGAACGGCTACGGATGGAGGCCCACAAATGGCAGGATAACGGCCCCACTACTGCTGCCGAGCGGCTGACCACCAGCGGCTTCTCTACCGGTGGGGCGCGGGTCTCTCCTGACGGACGCTGGATCGCCTACAGCGAATCCACCGCCTACGACCATCGCCGCATCCTGCTGCGTCCGACCGACGACAGCACCCCCGTGCGGGAACTGCACTGGCGCAACAGCAGTCGCGATTTGAGCTGGTCTGCCGACGGTCAGTCGTTGCTGTTCTCCCAACTCGATCTGGTGGGCAACTTCAAACTGGTGTCCGACCTGTACCTGCTGTCGGTAAAGAGCGGCCATGTGCGCCGTTTAACCCGTGGGCTTCGGCTGAGGGAGGCCCACATGGCTGCCGACGGGCGCATTGTCGCAGTGCAGAACAGCGCCCCCAGAGCCAGCACCACCCGGCTGGTACTGTTCGACAGTGTTGATGCCGCCGATGGTGCCACCAGTAAGCGGCCCGGTACCATGCGGGTACTGTTCAGCCCGGAAAAGGATGTGGTGTTTGCCGACCCGCGTTTCTCGCCGGACGGCGCCACTGTCGCGGTATCAGCCCTGCAAAACGATCAGCGGGATATTCTGCTGATCGATGTGGCTACCGGTCAGGTAACACAGGTGACCGACTCCACTGCTCAGGATGCTCAACCGAGCTGGAGCCCGGACGGTGCCACCTTGCTGTTCAGCTCGGACCGTAGCGGCACCTTTGACCTGATGGCCATGGACATCGCCAGCGGTGACATTCGCCGGGTAACCCGGCTACCCGGTGGCGGGTTTGCACCCGAAGTCGCCCCGGCCACCGGCAACCGGCCTGCCAGCCTGCTCTATAGCGGGTTGTCTGGTGACGGGCTGGACCTGTACCGGATGCCCTACGACCCGAACAGTTGGACTGAGGCCCCACAGGCAGGCCCCCGACCTGACGTTTCCACCCGGCGTAAGCCGGTGAACTCCTTGTCGCCGCGCCGTTACAACCCCTTTCCGGCGCTGTTGCCGCGTTTCTGGGTACCGGTCGCCTACGAGGAGTTTGGCCGTACCTACTGGGGTGCCGCCACTGCCGGGTCGGACCCGTTGGGCCACCATATCTATGGTGTAACGGCTGCCACCACCTTTCCTGAGTATTTGACCGAGGCGTTTATCACCTATCAGTACGACGGCTGGTGGCCGACCCTGCAGATGGTCTATCGACAAGATCATCTGCCGCCACCCGACCCGCTGGTTCGCTGGTGGCGACGACAGGAGTTGGTGGCCGATCTGTTGTTCCCCATCAACCACTTCAACCAGCAGCAGCAGCTTTTAATCGGCGTCGATGTGGACGACCGCAATGCCAGCCTGCGCTGTACGTTTTGTTCCTTCGCCGGTGAGCGTACCCTGCTGTTTGCACGATTGGGGTTGATCCACAACAGCGGCCAGTTTTACGGCCTTGGCATCAGCCCTACCGACGGTCGCCGCATTGCCCTGACGTCTGAAATTTCGTTGAAAGGCGCGGGCAGCGACCTTGACGGCAGCGCCACTGTGCTGAACTGGCGCGAATACATCCCCATGCCCAAACGCGGCCATGTGTTGCAAGTGCGGCTGACCGGTGCCAAAACCACCAACCAGATCGCACTGGTCGCCGGAGGCACCCCGAATGGGGCCGAAGGGGCATTTAACCGGGATTTTGCGGTGCGGGGTTATGCGGATCTGGCTTTTCGCGGCCAGCAGATGGTGCGCTCTACCGTCGCCTATCAGTTCCCGCTGGCGCTGCCCAATATGGGGGTACTCACCTGGCCCCTGTTCATTGAAAAGCTGCACGGCAACCTGTTTCTGGACCACGCCCTGGTACGCGGCTTCAACCGCAACTGGAACAACGGTCTGGGCGGTGGTGCCGAGATCGGTATCGACATGGCGGTGGGCTACTTTGTGCCGCTCACCGTGCGCCTGGGTGTAGCTACCGGCAAAGGTCATCGGGGCACCACCCAGGTCTATCTCCGGGCGATCCTCCCCAATTTTTAAGCACCTCTTCATTCACCTCATGCGCAGGAGCCGCCATGTCTGATTCTGAAAAAACCATCGCCATTGTCGGGGCCTCCAGCCGTCGCAGCAAATACGGTAACAAGGCGGTGCGCGCCTGGGCACAGGCCGGCTACGCGGTCTACCCGATCAACCCTAAAGAAGACACCATCGAGGGGCTGACCGTCTATCGATCGGTCGAAGAGATCCCCGGCCCGGTGACCTATGTAAGCCTGTATGTGGCCCCGGCCATTGGCCTGCCATTGCTGGAGGGGTTCAAGGCCAAGGGGGTCAGCAAGGTGTTTGCCAATCCGGGCACCGAAAGCCCGGAGTTGCTCGCTCAGGGTGAAGCGCTCGGTATGGAGATGATGCCGGTCTGCTCGATCATGGCCACCGGCAAAACCCCCATGGATTTCCCCGACGAATAACGACAGGCCCTGGATCGCTACACAGTCAGGCTGCCGGACAGCACGGTAACCGCCTGTCCGCCCAGCCGTACCCGGTCGCCAGTCCACTGCATCTGTACCGTGCCGCCCCGTGGAGAGAGCTGCTGTCCGGTCAGTTCGGTCCGCTTGAGCCGTCCCCCCCAGTAGGGCGCCAGCACACAGTGGGCCGACCCGGTTACCGGGTCTTCGTCGATCCCGGCACCGGGGGCGAAAAAGCGCGATACCAGGTCCCACTCCGCCCCCCCTGCCCCATCAGCTAACGCCGTGACGATCACCCCGCGACCGGGCTGGGCCGACAATGTGGGCAGGTCGGGGGTGAGGCTCTGGACCGCATCCACGCTATCGACCACCACCAGCCAGTCGTCACCCCCCTGCCCTACCCAGATGGGCACCACCCCCAATGCGGGAATCAATCCGGATGGTGGCGCGACCTCACGGGGGGGCAAGGCCGGAAAATCGAGCCAGATAGCCGAGCCATCCTGATCCGCCACCAGCGGGCCGCTTTTACTCTCAAACACAATCCGCTTACCGGCAGCCGCAAGCCCCTGCTGCCACAACACATGGGCAGCGGCCAGGGTGGCGTGACCGCACAGATCCACCTCCACCGTGGGGGTGAACCAGCGCAGCCCCCACTGTGTGCCTGCAGGTACCACAAAGGCGGTCTCTGCCAGGTTCATCTCGGCGGCCACCTGCTGCATCCAGCCGGCATCGGCAGGTCGCTCCAGTAGACAAACTGCGGCAGGATTGCCCGCAAAAGGGCGGTGGGTAAACGCATCGACTTGATACAGGGGGAGCAAAACAGCCTCACTTTCAGGTAACCACGGTTTTTCAGGGACACAGGCCGGACCAGTATGGCACCATAGGTCAACGCTCACCAGCGCAATCCCAGTCCCTCCCATGCACACGATTTCTACCCTCAACGCGCAGCTCGATCAGGTCCTCAACTGTGATCGTCTGCGGCTGCAACGTCGTCTTCAGGGGCTACAACGCCGTCAACAACAAGGTCTGCCCGTCGACCGGGGGGTAACGCAACTGGCAGCGCAGATCGCTGCCTCCATCGAACGCCACCAGTGGCGGCTAAAATACGTCCCCCGACCGGAATTTGCCAACGATCTGCCGGTGACCCAGCGGCGGGATGAGATCACCAAAGCGCTGCGACACCATCAGGTGATGATCGTCGCCGGGGAGACCGGCTCCGGCAAGACCACCCAGCTTCCCAAGATCTGTCTGGCGGCAGGCCGGGGCATTCACGGTCTGATCGGCCACACCCAGCCGCGTCGCATCGCCGCCCGCACACTGGCGGACCGCATCGCCGAAGAACTACACACCGAGTTGGGCAAAGCGGTGGGCTACAAGGTCCGTTTTAACGACCAGACCTCCGCCGACGGTTTTGTAAAGGTCATGACCGACGGCATTCTGCTGGCGGAGATTCAGCACGACCCCGACCTGACCGCCTACGACACCCTCATCATCGACGAGGCCCATGAGCGCAGCCTCAATGTGGACTTTCTGCTGGGCTATCTCAAGAGGCTGTTGCCCCGCCGCCCGGACTTGAAGGTGATCATCACCTCAGCCACCATCGATACCGCCCGATTCGCCGAACATTTTGGCGATGCCCCGGTGGTAGAAGTGACCGGGCGCAGCTATCCGGTGGCCCTCCATTACCGCCCTCGCCAGACCGAAGACGGCAAGCAGACCCCCTTGAGCGAGGCGGTGGTGGCGGCAGTACAGGAGTTCTCCCGGCGCGACATGAGCGGCGACATACTGGTCTTTTTAGCCGGTGAGCGGGAGATTCGCGAAACCGCTGACGCCCTGCGCAAACAGTGCCAGAAGCTGGAGGTGCTGCCGCTCTATGCGCGCCTGTCTGCCGCGGCCCAGGCCAAGGTATTTTCCCCCGGCAATCGGCGCAGGGTGGTGCTGGCCACCAATGTGGCAGAGACCTCATTAACCGTACCGCGCATCGGTTTTGTCATCGATCCGGGCACCGCCCGCATCAGCCGTTACAGCAGCCGGGCGCGGGTGCAACGACTGCCGGTGGAGCGCATCTCACAGGCGTCTGCCAACCAGCGCATGGGCCGTTGCGGGCGGGTCCAGGCGGGCCAGTGCATCCGGCTCTATTCCGAGGGCGACTTCAACGACCGCCCGGCGTTTACCGAGCCGGAGATTCGGCGCACCCACCTGGCGGCGGTGATCTTGCGCATGCTGTCGCTGGGGCTGGGAGAGATCGACGAGTTCCCGTTTTTAGACCCGCCGGAGCGTCGCCAGATTCACGACGGCTACGACCTGCTGCTGGAGCTGGAAGCGGTGGATGGTCAGCGCAATATCACCCCGTTGGGGCGCAAGCTGGCGTCCTTCTCGCTGGACCCTCGGCTGGCGCGCATGATTCTGGCGGCCGACCGGGAGGGGGCCTTGGCGGAGGTACTCATTCTGGCCGCTGGATTAAGCATTCAAGACCCACGGGAGCGGCCCGCCGACCATCGCCCGGCGGCGGATCAGGCCCACGCCCGTTTCAAAGACCCCCACTCGGACTTTGTCGCCCTGCTCAACCTGTGGCGTTACGCGCTGGAGCAGTTGCATGCCTTGTCTGGCAGCGCCTGGCGCAAGCGGTGCAAGGCCGAATACCTCTCCTTTGCCCGCCTGCGGGAGTGGCGTGATCTACATCGGGAATTGCGCCAGCAGGTGCGGCAGATGAAGCTCACCCCCAATACCACCCCGGCCAGCAACGAGGCATTACACCGGGCGCTGTTAACCGGTCTGCTCGGTCATGTGGGCGAGCGCCAGCAGAAGCGGGAGTACCGGGGTGCACATCAGTCTGAATTTTTGTTGGCTCCCGGCTCCGGCCTGACCCAAAAACCGCCCCATTGGCTGGTGGCGGCAGAGATCGTCGAAACCGAAAAGCGGTACGCCCGCACCTGCGCCAGGGTCGAACCGGGCTGGATCGAAAAAGCGGCCGGTAAACGCCTGAAACGCAGTTATTCAGAGGCCGCATGGGACAGCCAAAAGGGCGCGGTCTACGCCTGGGAGCGGACCACCCTGTACGGGCTGGTCTTAACCGCTCGTCGGCGGGTCCACTACGGCCCCATTCAGCCGCAGTTGAGCCGCGAGATATTTATTCGCGAGGCGCTGGTGGCGGGCCGTCTGGCCGGTCAGGCTCCGTTTATACAAACCAACCGGTCCGCTCTGGAGCAGGCCGAGCGAGAACTGGCCAAGCAGCGCATTCCCGGCAGCAGCCTGGATCTGGACCGGCTGTACAACTTTTTTGACGAGCGGGTGCCGCCCCACATCCATAACGCCCGCTCCTTGCACCGCTGGCGCAAGACCGTCGAACCGGATCAGCCCGACATCCTGGTGCTGCCCGCCGCCCTGCTCACCCCGGAGCAGGCCCCTGCCGAGGCGCTGTTGCCGGATCAACTGGTCTTTGATGGCCATCCCCTCTCGCTGGATTACCATTTTCGGCTGGGCCACCCGGCAGACGGGGTCACGGTAACCTTGCCGATCCACCTGTTACATGTGATCGAGGCGGCCCACTTCGACTGGCTGGTACCGGGCATGCTGGCGGACAAGGCCGGGGCGCTGATCAAGGGTTTGCCCAAACAGTGGCGCAAACAGATCCAGCCCTGGCCCCACCATGCGGGGGCGTTTGCGCGAGAGGTAAACCCAGCGCCGATCCCGTTACATGTGGCCTTGGGGGACTATCTATTGAAGACCCTCGGTGTACAGATCCCGGCGGAGGCGTGGGCCCCCGAGCGGCTGCCCGCCCACCTGCACATGCGTTTTGTGGTGGTGGATGCCACCGGCAAACCGTTAGGAGACGGGCGCGACCTGGCGCTGCTGCGCGCCACCCTGGCAGAGGAGGTGCAGGCCGGTTTTGATGCGGCCCCCAAGCAGGATTTTGAGCAGAGCGACTGCACCGAATGGGCCTTTGGTGAACTGCCGACCCAGGTGACGCTCGGTAGCGCCGCAGCGGTGGGCTATCCGGCCCTGATCGACCGGGGTACAGCGGTGGATGTGCGGGTGCTGGCCACCCCGGAGGAGGCTCGCATCGCCACCCGTGACGGGCTGATGCGGCTGCTTTTATTGGGCTTTACCCCGGTCTTGAAGGCCCAGCGCAAGGCCTTCAAGCTCAAGGGCACCGTTGACATCGACGCCCCCAGCCTGTTTGACGACCTGACCGCCAGCGCTCTGGATCGCCTGCTGGACGGGGTGCAGCTGTCTGCCGTCCGCTCCCCCTACGACTTTCAACAGCTCCAGCAGGCCTTGCAACCCCAACTGATGACCTTGCTGGCCCAGTCGGCACGACATGTACGGTCCACATTGGCGGCCTATGGAAAGGTTGTTGAAATGCTGGATGGACCGGGCCGCAAGGGCAACGCGGCCCAGCAGGATGACATTCAGGACCAGCTCAAACGGATGATGGGCCCCGGCTTTGCCCGCGCGACACCACCAGAGTGGCTGCCCCATCTGGCCCGATATCTGGGTGCTGTACAGGTGCGTTTGACCCGGCTGGATCAGCATCCGGGAAAGGATCAGCAACGACTGGACGAGTTGACCCCTCTCTGGACAGCCTTCTGGCAACGAATCGATCGGCAGAATTTGGTCACTCCAGCCCCGATTAGGGATCCGAATCTGCTACTATTTCGCTACCAACTTGAGGAGTTACGCGTGTCCCTGTTTGCTCAGGAGCTGAAAACCAGCCTGCCGGTGTCCGTCGCCCGTTTAACCGCCCGTTGGCAGGAACTGTGCTGATGCCCTTTTTTTGTTGCCGTCAATGGAGCGGTGCCCTGTTCGGGCTGCTGCTATCGCTCGGTTGGGCGATTGCTCCGGCAACCGCTGGCGAGCCCAAAGACCCGATTCATCACGAACTGACGGTCAAGGTCAATCTGGAAGCGGGCACTGTCTCGGTCACCGACCGGATTCTGCTGCCCAAGGATTTGAGCCGTGGCCAGCTCACCTTTACGCTGGCCTCCACCCTAACCATTCAGCAGGCCCGGACGGCCATTCCCATCGCTCAATCCCTGACTGCCGGTGGCACCATGCGACGCTACGGTCTGGCGGCCCCCTCCGGGCGGGAGCTGACCATCAGCTATGGCGGCCCCATCGTCCACCCGTCCAACCCGGATGCGGGGGTGATCTCGCCGGAAGGGGTGTTCCTGTCGGGTCTGACCGGCTGGTATCCGCAGATCGACAACCGGCTGGTCACCTTCCGGGTCACCATGGAGGTGCCGTCTGACTGGGAGGTCATGAGCCAGGGCAAACGGATTAGCAAGCTCAATAAAGACAACCACCGTCAGGTCATGTGGCAATCGTTCCGCACCCAGGATGAGATCTACCTGTTGGCCGGGCCGTGGACCGAAACCATCCGCGGGGCCGGTATCACCACCAGTCAGGTGCTATTGCGGACCCCCGACCCGGAGCTGGCCGACCGCTACCTGACCGCCACTGCCCGCTATCTGTCGCGCTACGAAAAGCTGATCGGCCCTTACCCCTACCCCAAGTTTGCGCTGGTAGAGAATTTTTGGGAGACCGGCTACGGCATGCCGTCGTTTACCCTGCTGGGCAGCAAGGTCATCCGCCTGCCGTTTATTATCGACACCTCTTACCCCCACGAGATTCTCCATAACTGGTGGGGCAACGGTGTGTTTGTCGATCCGGAGGACGGCAACTGGTCCGAAGGGCTGACCGTCTATCTGGCCGACTACATGCTGGCCGAAGAGGCCGGTAACGGCACCGAATATCGGCGCGACCAACTGGCCGCATATGCGGCCTTTGTGGCCG
>JALWRU010000387.1 GCA_026994095.1 Nitrospira sp.
GACAAAATCTGCTCAAACACCCCATACACCTTGCCGACCGGGATACGGCGTGGGGCATAGATGGTCACCTTGCCCTTGACCCGGTCGTCAATGGCGAAGTTCTGTTGAGTCAATTCGCTGACGAATTTGATAAAGGTAGGCAGATCGACCTGGTTAAAATCCATGGTCACCAGCTGCCCGGATGTGCGCTCATCCAACGCTGGCAGTTTAGTCGGCGTTGCAACCCCAGGCACCTGCGCTTGCGCCAGCGGCACGGCAAACCACACCAGGCCCATTCCCAACAGACTGATCACAGTCCCGACACAGAACCCGCGTAGACGCCACATTCCCAGTCGCTCCCGGCTAACGAATTTCGTATTCAAAGCTTTTCTTTTCACCCCCCCGGACCAGGTCAAGCGTGATCTGGGATTGATTTCTCAGGTCGGTAAACAGCCCCATAAATTTGGTGGGGTCTCGAATCTCCACCTCATTAATGCGGTGCAGCACATCCCCGTTGCGCAGGCCTATTTTTGCAAAAAGGCTGCCAGGAACAATATTAAAGATGCGAAAGCCGTTGGTGACTCCGGCCCGGAAGTTTGGCAACAGTCGCGCCTGGGTCAGCAGTCGGGGCAGATCCGACAGGGCATTATCGATTTCAGCCCGGTCGATCACGCGGGATTCGTCGCCATTCACCGCTGTCGCCACCTGCACTGCCGGGTTCCGTCCGGTGGGGGGCTTCTTGTTTTTATCTTCAAACAGCCGCAGGATTTGCTCGGCACTGCCACGGGTCAAGCGCACTGAATCCCGCTGGATATTGGCGACTACCGCCTCTTCTAAAATACGATCCCCTACCCGGTAGAGCTGCTCTTTATTACCGGTCAAATCGCGAATGATCGCGTAGGACTGTTCGGCGGCGGAGGCCACCACGGTACCGGTCAGCCGTACCCTGAGGTTGAGTGGCTCCACAATCTCGACGGGAGCGACATCGCCTTCCGCCGAAATCACCGGGGCGACCGTTACCGGGCCGGAATTGAAGATGTTACGTGCCACAATTTGCCGGTAGGTGGCCGGTTTTTTGGGGACGTTGGTCGACGTAGGACTGCTGGTAGAGATGGTCACAGTGGTGGGCGGCATACGCCATATGCCCAGCAACGTCTGGTTGACCGCGTCGGCAGCCACCACGGCGCCAACCCCGATCAACAGCAGCCGGATCAACATGGCCCAGCGCGGGCTAGTGAGCAGCGATGTCACGGTAACTGAGGGGCAGTGCCAAACGGCCTGCAAGGTGGAAGATCATCATGCTCTCTGGATTTCACGCGAACCACGCCAGCCATTCCCTTAGCCGGTAGATAAGGGGACAACAGCCTGCAAAGACTGTTTGAATTCAGCCCCTTATACACCGCTGGATTATAGCCCTTCATGGTGTGCTGTCAAGCTAACGCACCGGCGTAAAGCCGCGCGCCCACTACCGCCAGTGCTGCCTGACAGGCAGTCTCCAGGCGCAAGGTATAGGGCCCCATGTGGGCGGTTACAAAACCGTGGTGGATCAGTTGGGCAATCTCCTCGTCGTGCCATCCCCCTTCCGGCCCCACCGCCAGCAGGATATGTCTGGCCGGAGGAGTGAGCGCTGTCGTCAATGACCGACTTCGCTCACCCTCCCACAGTACCACGGCCAGCCGTTCTGGCGAAGCCGGGTGCTGCCGGGCTAGAAACGGGGCCAGTTCTTGCGCTTCGGTCACCTGCGGGATCTGGCTGCGACCGCTTTGCTGAGCGGCCTCGCGGGCGATGGCTGCCAGCCGTTGTCCCCGGGCGCTACCCTTGTCCGGGCGGGCCACACTGCGGCTGGTCACCAGCGGTACAATTTCATGAACCCCCAACTCCACCGCCCGTTTGGTAATCTCTTCCAGCTTACGGCCCTTGGGGTAGCCCACCATCAGGGTGAGTTGCACCGGGTCGGCTACAATCGGCTCAGACGACAAGGCAACTGCCGCTACCTGACGTCGGGCCACCTGCGTTACCCGAACCGACCAGCGGCGGTCATCGACCACCAGCGTCAACACCTCCCCGACCCGCACCCGAAGACTGCCCGCCAGATGGTGACCCAACGGCCCATCGATCTCAAAGCGATCTTCCTGACGCTGGTCAGATTCGATAAAATAGCTTGGCATATCTCTAGTGTGGCACTACTTTTGCGTAGTTTTGTGTGGATTCGGTCACGATTTGGTCACGCCAGCCTGTGGCCTTGCGGTACCGCTGACTCGCCCAAGCAATCACCGACACCACCCGCTGATGGTACTATCGGCCCGTTGTCGTTAGGGCGAAAGGGAGCGCGGCCTACGCCGGTCGCCGTTATATAGATAAGGTTATGTTGCAGAGATTCCGACAGCCATTCCCCCGCATGCTTAAGTTTCCGGCAGTTATAGTGACCATTTTTGGGTTGCTGAGCGGATGTGTGGAACTGTCCAGCGACCCGGTGGGAGAGGCGCTCGACCTTCCCCAGGTCGCGACCTTGACCGCCAACGGGCAGAATATTACCACTCCGCAGCTGGTCGCCGCAGCGTCAGGCGAAATCCAGGTCATGTGGATCGACCAAAACCAGATATTCCGCCGTACCTCGGCCGATGGCGGGGCCTCGTTTACGGTCAATGAAATGATCTTCGATGCCAACCCGCTGGGCAATATCACCGCTGGCCCCAACCAGCCATCGCCCATTGATGTAGCCATCGATGGCAACAACGAAACCCATCTGCTACTGCAGGTCTCGGACCCCAACTCTGACGAGGGCCTGTCCGAGATCTTTTACAGCCATGTTGAACGCTACAGCCAGCCGACCCTGCAGGTTCTCTATACCGGCGGGCTGGACGTCGTCGGCTCGCCGCTGGACGTGAGTACCGCCTACGACCCTCGCACCCAGCAGTGGGACCCGGTGGACCGCCGCGCACTGACCGCATCACTGGTCTGTGACCTGACTGATACCGACAACGATGCCATCCCCGACGTGTCCGACAACTGCCCCATGATCGCCAATACCGACCAGTCTGACGTCGACCGGGATGGCGTAGGCGACCTGTGCGACAACTGCGTCAACGACATCAATGTCGGTCAGTGGAACGGCAGCCTGCCCTTGGGCGAAACCAACGTGATCAACCCGACCTCCGATCTGGACAGCTTTGGGAATGCCTGTGACAACTGCCCATTCGATGCCAATGAAAACCAGTTGGATACCGATGGCGACGGCGTGGGTGACGTGTGCGACCCGGCGCCCTTCAGCGCGGTCAACTCGATTACTGACCTGGATGCGGACAGCGATGCCGTGCCCGACATTTTTGACAACTGCCCGGTGACCCTCAATCCCATCATTAATGCCGGCTCTCCCCAGCGAGACCTGGATCTGGACGGAATCGGCAATGTCTGTGACGCGTTTGTAGACGGTCGCCGAGTGGCCCGTTGGGAGCATCAGCTCACCGCGATGCCCGGCCCCACCGCCACCTCGCCCCCTCGGTTGTACAAGACCGG
>JALWRU010000388.1 GCA_026994095.1 Nitrospira sp.
CGACACAACAAAAACCTAAACGTTTGTGATGCGACGCTTTGGTCGCTCCCCATATCTCGTCAACCTTCTGACGATGTTGTTTATCTGACTGATAAACAAGGGATAAACCGACCCCATCCGGCCTGTATTCAAGTGGCACGATCCTTGGATAAGCCGTGATTGTTCTAACAATTTACTTGAGCACCTGCCTGGCGGAAGGGGGGTGTTCCATGCAATACAACGGAGAGAGTATTCATGAGAATGAAGAAGGCAGCTGTGTTTGTCGCAGCCGTAGCAACCGCGTTTACACTGGGGGCCACCCCGGCGTTGGCGGGCGGTACGATTGATCTGGGGAATGGCAAGTCAATTACGATAGGGGCGGGTTTACGGGCCAGCATAGTCTCTGGCGATACCGGCAACGAATCGGGCATCGAAAACATGCGTCTCTACACCGTTAGCCGGGTGCATGAGAACATCGTGTTTGAGTACAACACCGAGCACGCTGGCGCCGCCACGCGGGTGCTGGATGCGGTCGCCAAGATCACCGTATCGGACCTGTTTCATATCTGGGCTGGCCGTTTTCTGCCGCCGTCGGACCGCTCCAATCTGGATGGCCCTTACTACCTGAGCTCCTGGGATTTCCCCGGTGTGGTGCAAAAGTATCCGGCCATCTTCGCCGGTCGTGATGACGGTCTGGCCATCTGGGGGCAGACTGGTGGCGGCGCGTTCAAGTATCAGGTGGGTGCCTTTGACGGCCCTGCCCGTGCCAGCGGCAACTCTAAAAACTCGTTGCTGTATGCCGGTCGTTTGACCGTCAACCTGTGGGACCCGGAACCGGGCTACTACAACAGCAGCACTTACTACGGTGGCAAAGACGTCTTTGCAATCGGCCTGGTAGGGATGTCGCAGGCAGATGGCGGCACCGCCGCTGGCGATGACTTCACCGGCTACAGCGTGGATCTGTTGGTTGAGAAACCCCTCGGCGACCAGGTGCCGACGCTGGAAGCGGCCTACTACAACTACGACCAGAGCGATGCGACCAGTGGTGCTCAGGGTGACGGCTTCCTGGTGAGTCTGGCCTGGTTGATGGGTGAAAAGATCGGGGCTGGGCAGATTCAGCCGATCGTTCGGTACCAGAGTTTTGAGCCGGATAGTGGTTTGACCACCAACCGTCTGGACGCGGGCGTCAACTATGTGATTGACGGCTTCAATGCGCGGGTATCGCTGGTCTACAGCAACGTGGACGATGACGCCACCGGCAACAACGACAGCATCAAACTGGCGTTGCAGCTGCAGATTTAACCCCTTTGATTTCAGGAGTAATCAACATGAAATCCCGTGACAATCATGTGCAGGAAGCCGCTTCAGGCAGTGCCCTGTTCACTCGAATCGGACGGCTTGCGGCGGGCGCAGCGCTCGCTTCAACCCTGCTGTTTTCTGCGGTAGCGCAGGCGGCAGACACCATTAAAGTGGGGGTATTGCACTCCCTGTCCGGCACCATGGCCATCAGCGAGACGACCCTCAAGGACACTGTGCTGATGATGATCGACCAGCAGAACAAGGCGGGCGGCATCATGGGCAAAAGGCTCGAAGCCGTGGTGGTCGATCCGGCCTCCAACTGGCCGCTGTTTGCCGAAAAAGCCCGTGAACTGATTGAGAAGAAGAAGGTCGACGTCGTGTTCGGCTGCTGGACGTCGGTATCGCGTAAATCGGTGCTGCCGGTATTTGAAGAACTCAACAGCCTGCTGTTTTACCCGGTCCAGTACGAGGGTGAAGAGTCGTCTAAAAACGTGTTCTATACCGGTGCATCGCCCAACCAGCAGGCGGTCCCTGCAGTGGACTACCTGATGAACGAGGTGGATGTGAAACGGTGGGTGCTGGCCGGTACCGACTATGTCTACCCCCGTACCACCAACAAGATTCTGGAGGCCTATCTCAAGGCCAAAGGGGTCAAGTCGTCGGACATCATGATCAACTACACCCCGTTCGGCCACTCGGATTGGCAGAGCATCGTGGCGGACATCAAGAAGTTCGGCTCCAAGGGCAAAAAGACCGCTGTCGTCTCTACCATCAATGGCGATGCCAACGTGCCGTTCTACAAAGAGCTGGCCAATCAGGGCATCTCTGCTGAAGACATCCCGGTGGTGGCATTCTCGGTGGGTGAAGAGGAGCTGTCGGGTCTGGATGCCGAGCCGTTGGTGGGCCACATGGCCGCCTGGAACTACTTCATGAGCGAAGAGTCCGATGCCAACGAAGACTTCATCAAGAGCTGGCACAAGTTCATCAAGAACAAAAAGCGGGTCACCAACGATCCGATGGAGGCCACCTACATCGGCTTTAAGATGTGGGCCAAGGCCGTTGAGAAGGCTGGTACCACCAAGGCGGATGCAGTGCAGAAGGCCATGATCGGCATTTCGGTACCCAACCTGACTGGCGGCATCGCCACCATGATGCCGAACCACCACCTGACCAAGCCGGTACTGATCGGCGAAATTCAGGACGACGGTCAGATCGAGACCGTGTGGCAGACCCCCGATACGGTGGTTGGCGACGCGTGGTCCGACTATCTGCCGGGTAGCAAAGACCTGATCTCTGACTGGCGTGACCCGCTCCATTGCGGTAACTATAACGTCAAGACGGGCAAGTGCTCCGGTCAGAATTTCTAAGGAAATTCTGCCACCGGTCTGATACGACCTGACGGTGACCCTGCCTCCTTTGTGGCAACACAGAGGAGGCAGGGTCACCCTCTTTATCTTACTGTTAACGCCCATTTATCTGGCTCGCCCACGCCCTGTGTCCCTGTGGCGCAAAGCGGTCCATCCCAAGGCAACATGACCCGACTCTCGTTCCCCGCTTGTACCGTTCTGGCGCTGATCACCTGCGTCCTGTTGGCGCTGCTATGGCCCCCTTCCCCGGCCAATGCAAACCAGCCGGACGACCGTTTTGAAACCGTCGTCAGCGGCCTGTCGGTCAAGAATTTCAAGAAAAAATCCATCGCCGTCGAGCGGCTGGTCAGCAGTGGTGACCCGCGCACGGTACCGGTGCTTCAGGCGATGCTGAAAGGACAGCTTTTCTACATTAAATCCGGCAAGCGGATGGTCTACGGTAGTGCCACTGATGACGGCTACCGGGTTACCACCGTAGTGGGTGGCGAAGTGCTGGGTGAGATGGGCAAACGCGCCATCAAGAAGGTCAGTGTAAACAATCGCATTCGCAAACAGTTGCGCAGTGCCATTGCCCGCTTGAGCCTTGCAGACCCGGACCCGGAGGTCCGGCTGGATGCGGCCAGGGAACTGCTTCGTAATCTCACGCCTGAGGCGGCAGAGCTGGTACGGTCCGCCGTGGTCGACGAGCCCCGCGACAAGGTACGGGCGGTGCTGGAGACCGGGCTGGCGATACTCAATCTGGACAGTGGCGATCAGGCAGAGCAACTTGCCGCCATTGCCAGCCTGGACGGAAGCCTGGTGCCTGAGGCCCGCAACCGCTTGAGCTTGCTGGTCGAAGAGACCGACGATGAAACCCTGCGCAGTGCAGCTCTGGCATCCCTTAAAGGCATTGAATCGACCCTGCGCTGGAATCGCACCGCCGAAACCGTATTTTTTGGTATCAGCCTCGGTTCGGTGCTGTTATTGGCCGCCATCGGCCTGTCGATCACCTTCGGGGTGATGGGGGTGATCAACATGGCCCACGGTGAGTTAATTATGCTCGGGGCCTATACCACCTACGTGGTGCAGTTGTTGATGCCCAACCATATTGGCCTGTCGGTACTGGTGGCGATACCGGCCGCTTTTTGTGTATCAGGACTGTTTGGCATTGTCATTGAGCGGGGGATTATCCGCTTTTTATACGGTCGTCCCCTGGAGACCTTGCTGGCCACCTTTGGCATTAGTTTGATCCTGCAACAGTTGGTGCGGACGATCTTTTCACCCCTCAACCGGGCGGTCTCCACCCCCCCGTGGATGAGTGGCTCGCTGGAGATCAATGGTGCCCTGTCGCTGACCTACAACCGTCTGTATATCATTGTATTTTCGTTGATGGCATTCCTGTTTTTGCTGGTCATCCTCAAACGCACCGCACTCGGGCTACAGGTGCGCGCAGTCACCCAAAACCGGCAGATGGCCCGTGCCATGGGGGTCCGTACCGGGCGGGTAGACGCACTGACATTCGGGTTGGGGTCCGGTATTGCCGGGGTGGCCGGGGTGGCCTTAAGCCAGCTCACCAACGTGGGGCCGAACCTGGGCCAAACCTATATTATCGACTCGTTTATGGTGGTGGTATTTGGCGGGGTCGGCAACCTGTGGGGCACGCTGGTGGCGGCCATGTCGCTGGGGGTGGCCAACAAACTGGCCGAGCCGTGGGCCGGGGCGGTGCTGGCCAAAATCCTGATTCTGGTATTTATCATTCTGTTTATTCAGCGTCGGCCCCGGGGATTGTTCCCGCAAAAGGGCCGCTCGGCGGAGCATTAGATCATGCAGTGGTTTGATCTTAAATCCGATCGCGGTGGCACGATCTTTCTGGGTCTGCTGACACTGGTCACACTGGTGGTTATCGTTGCCAATCAGTTGATTCCGGCCGGTTCGTCCCTGCACCTGTCGACCTTTACCGTGACCCTGCTGGGCAAGTACCTCTGTTACGCCTTGCTCGCCATCGCGCTGGATCTGGTGTGGGGCTATTGCGGCATATTAAGCCTCGGCCACGGCGCATTTTTTGCGCTGGGTGGCTACGGCATGGGTATGTACCTCATGCGCCAGATTGGCGACCGGGGGGTGTACGGCAACCCGCTGCTACCCGACTTTATGGTGTTTTTAAACTGGGATAAACTGCCCTGGTTCTGGCACGGGTTTGACCACTTCTGGTTTGCCATGTTGATGGTCATGCTGGTGCCGGGGGGGCTGGCCTTTACGTTTGGCTGGCTGGCATTCCGCTCGCGGGTCACCGGCGTCTATCTGTCGATCATGACCCAGGCCCTGACCTATGCGCTGATGCTGGCGTTTTTCCGCAATGAGATGGGCTTTGGCGGCAACAACGGCCTCACCGATTTTAAAGATATATTGGGGTTTTCACTGCAAGCCGACAGCACCCGTGTGGTCATATTTCTGGCCTCGGCGCTGGCCCTTGCCGGGGGCTATCTACTATCGCGCTGGGTGGTGCGCTCCAAAGCGGGGCGGGTAGTGGTGGCGGTACGGGATGCCGAGGACCGGGCGCGCTTTGTGGGCTACAAGGTCGAGTCGTTCAAGTTGGCGATCTTCGTGCTGTCAGCGGTGCTGGCAGGCATCGCCGGGGCCTTGTATGTACCGCAGGTGGGCATCATCAACCCGGGCGAATTCTCGCCCCTCAACTCCATTGAGCTGGCGATCTGGGTGGCGCTGGGCGGGCGCGGCTACCTGTACGGTGCGGTCATGGGTGCGGTGTTGGTGAACTACGCCAAAACCTACCTGACCGGAGCTATGCCGGACGCCTGGTTGTTTGCGCTGGGGGGGCTGTTTGTGGTGGCCACGCTATTTTTGCCCAAGGGGGTGGTCGGTTGGTTCGAGGGATTATCGACGCGTCGCAAAACAGAGGAGGTGGCCCGTGGCTAAAGGATCGGCCGGAACCTTTGAAGGTAGTGCCCACGTAGCCCCCCCCGGTGAGATTGATACCCGCCACGGAGTGATTCTCTATATGGAGAATGTGACGGTAAGTTTTGACGGCTTCAAGGCCCTCAACGACCTGTCTCTCTATATTGATGATGGCGAGTTGCGCTGCATCATCGGCCCCAACGGCGCGGGTAAAACCACCATGATGGACGTGATCACCGGTAAAACCCGGCCCGATACCGGCTCGGTATTTTTAGGGCAGGGCACCGACCTGACCACTATGAGCGAATACCAGATCGCCAACGCCGGGGTGGGACGCAAGTTTCAAAAACCGACCATCTTCCCCACCCACACGGTATTTGAAAACCTGGAGCTGGCCATGCAGTCCGACAAGCGGGTGTGGCCCAGCCTGTTTGCGCGGCTGACCGGCGAGCAGCGCGACAAAATTGCGCAGGTGATGGCCACCATCGGTCTCACCGAGGTCTGCTACTCCCCGGCGGGGCTGTTGTCCCACGGCCAGAAACAGTGGCTGGAGATCGGCATGTTATTGATGCAAGAGCCACGGGTATTGTTGGTAGACGAGCCGGTGGCGGGCATGACCCATCAGGAGATGGACCGCACCGCAGCGCTTTTGACCGGGTTGGCGGGTGAACATTCAGTCGTGGTGGTCGAGCACGACATGGCGTTTGTGCGCTCCATCGCCCGCAAGGTAACCGTGTTGCATCAGGGTAGTGTGCTGGCAGAGGGCGATATGGACACGGTGCAAAACGACCCCAGGGTGGTCGAAGTCTATCTGGGAGCCTAGGGTCGAGATCATGTTGCAGATACGCGGTATCAATCAGTTCTACGGCGAAAGCCATACCTTGTGGGACTTGGATCTGGACGTTGTGAAGGGCAGTTGCACCTGCCTGATGGGCCGCAACGGGGTGGGCAAAACCACCCTGCTGAAGGCCATCATGGGGCTGCTGCCGATCCGCACCGGCAGCCTGCTGTTCAATGGCGACGACCTGGCGACCCGTGGCCCCCATGAACGGGCTCCACTGGGAATCGGCTACGTGCCACAGGGCCGGGAGATTTTTGGCCAGTTGACGGTGGAAGACAATCTTAAAATTGGCCTGTTTGCCCGTCAGGACCGGGCCAAAGAGATTCCGGCAATGGTGTACGAACTGTTCCCGGTGCTCAAGCAGATGCGGGGTCGTCGCGGCGGTGATCTGTCGGGCGGTCAGCAGCAGCAACTGGCGATCGGACGAGCGTTGGTAACTGATCCGAGCCTGCTGATTCTGGACGAGCCGACCGAAGGGATTCAGCCCAATATCGTGGCGGAGATCGGCGACATCATCCTGCGGCTCAATCAGGAGGCCGGTTTAACGGTGCTGCTGGTAGAGCAGAAGTTGCCGTTTGCACGGCGGGTGGCACAGCAGTTTTGCATTCTGGAAAAGGGCCGACAGGTAAGTCAGGGGCCGATCAGCGGCCTGACCGACCAGGTCATCGAGAGCTATCTGAGTGTGTAAGAGATCGTATGTGGATTGGTAAGAACAGAGTACATCCCTCTCCTCCACCAATCCCATACGGGCCGGGTGGGGGGCACCACCCCCACCCGGCCGACTCTTTAATGGCATTGGATGGGACGGGGATTACGCACCAAGATGCCTATAAAACCAGAGGAAATGCCCCCTCGCCGTTGCTGCGGAACCAGAGCTTGTAAAACCCGTGTTTTTGGTTCCTATAACGCTTATTAAGCAGGGGCTTTCCTGTCTCGAACCAGCAGACTTATTTCATCAATAGACGAACAAAGGCGCCTGTAGTGCTGTCGTCAGAACGTTGCGAAATGAGTCCACAAAGGAGAGCCAGTTAAAAACAAAGAGCCAGGTCGTTTCGGCCTGACCCTTTGTTGTGCCCTGTGCCCAAAGGGCGCTGTGGATGTGCCGATCCCCATGGTACCAGAAGCGTTTTTTTAGCTGTCCCTGATCGTGGCTTTTGGCAATCGTCCCCCTACCACCGCTCATTGGCGGATTGTTTTTGCCGCGATTTCGATGTCATCCATCTGCCAGCCCTTTTTATCGACCAGCGGTTTGTATGACCAACGGTAGATCAGGCGGGCGCGTACCTCCGTATGGTGATCCTTCGGAAGTTGGAAGTGGAATGTACGGGTCGCTGTTTCACGGGGGCGAATGCGGGTATCGAACAGCTCATGATCCGCGTTGAAACCACCGGCGGGCGCCTTGCCGGTTTTGGTGGCAAACGGGCGGGCGAATATGGCTCCCGGCTTGCCACCAAAATCCCGAGGGGTCTTTCCCATGCCTGCCAACGGGGGGAGTAACTCCCGCTTGCCACCTTGATGCACCAGCGGCGTGCCGCCACCATCCGTGGCATCGACTATCAGCAAGACGTTTCGTAATGTTGCCCCACCGGGGAAGGTGTGCCCTGCACCACTGTTGGTCACGCGGGCCGTCACCACGAGTTGGTCTCCCTCGGTGGTGGTGGATACATCGAGTGTCGCCGCCTTTTTCACCATCTCTGGCGAATGGCCGCCGTGAAACAGGTGGCGGTGAATCGTGGACGCCGGACGGACCGGGCCACCCAGCGCTACCGTGCGGTCATCCCCCCCCGTGGGCATGTGGCAGTCCTGACAGATTTTTTTGACGGACCCCTTGTCGTAGGCCTGTTTCCAGGTTTCGTAGGTATCCAGCGACAGCAGGTGCTCCTGGTTGAGGTGGCACATGGCGCAAAATTCGGGTCGGGTATGTATGGGCGAGTATGCCGTCTCATGGAATGGCGATTTGGCGTCTTTGTACGGCCCCCGTTTGACGTTACCGCGCGCCCGCTCCGCCACCTTCCAGATACGCGTGTCGTAACGGCCAGTGGCCGGGTCGCGGATCACCTTTACATCTTTGACCGTGTGGCAGAAGTCGCAGGAGATGCCTTTGGATGTCTTCATGGCCTCGGCAAGGCCGATCTCTGCACCGGCGTCCAGAATCACATCCGGGGTATGACAGTTGGCGCAATCGCCGGGCTCTTCCGGTTTGAAGGCCTTGAAGCCAAAACCGTCGTATTCGCCCTTGGCGTTGGTGGCAAAATAGAACTGCTGGAATACCGCGTCACCCGGTGTTTGGCCCATCATGGACTGGCTGTAATCCGCCAGTTTTTCCGGGTGGCAACCGCCGCAGGTTTTATTGTCGTAATAGGTATAGTCCGGGTCGTCTACAGCTTCGGTGGCGTACCCGATGCCGGAAAATGCCACCAGCAGGGGGATGCACAACCACAACGCCGAGCGCCACGGTATGCGGACAGTCCGGGGTTGTCCCGTTGGATTGTTGGGTTGCATGTTCATGGATCCCCCCTTCATGTGTCTCCCTGAATCGGCCAAATGGTTGCGAGTCGGGTTGCTGTGGTGCCCACCTACAACACCAGATTAAATAGATAGCCAACCAGCAGAATGCCGCTGGCCACCACCCCCACAAAGGTGGCGATCAACCTCGGTTTCAATACCTTTTTGAGAATTAACATTTCGGGCAGGGACAGGGCAATGACACTCATCATGAACGCCAAAGTAGTCCCCATTGCGGCCCCTTTTCCCATCAGCGCCTCGACAATCGGAATGACCCCCGCAGCATTGCTATACATGGGGATGCCCATCACCACCGAGGCCGGTACCGCCCACCAGACGTCGCGCCCCATAAAGGTCACCATAAAGTCCTGCGGCACAAATCCGTGGATCGCGGCTCCCACGGCAATACCCGCCAGAATATAGGGCCAGACCTTGCCGACAATTTCGGTCACGTTATGGCGCCCTGCCTGCAAGCGGACGACCCACGGCATGTCTTTTGAGCCGACCGGCGCAGCCGTGCCGGTGTGAATATCACGCACCCAGTCCTGCAGGTGCCGCTCCATACCCAGTCGACCGATGACCATCCCGGCCAGAATCGCGATGCCCATGCCCAACACCAGATAGAGGGCGGCCACCTTCCATCCAAACATGCCCAGCAACAGGACCAGCGCAATCTCATTGACCATGGGGGCGGAAATGAGGAACGAGAAGGTGATTCCCAGTGGCACACCGGCCGATAGAAAGCCGATGAACAGGGAGACCGCCGAGCAGGAGCAGAACGGTGTCACAATACCGAGCGTGGCGGCCAGCGTATTGCCGATGCCGAGCCTTTTCCCGGCCAGCAGGGCGCGGGTTCGCTCCGGAGAGAAAAAGGTCTGGACGATCCCCATCAGGAACACAATCCCGGTAAGCAATAACAGCACTTTGGGGGTGTCGTAGCAGAAAAAATGCACGGCCTCGCCCAGTCGCGAGCTACGATCCAGACCGGTTTGGGAGACGACAAGGTCAGCAAAATCGGTCAGGTGGGTATAGGCCAGCAACCAGAGCGGCACCGCAACGGCAATGCCCGCCAACCAGTAGCGCAGCAACGGAGACTCACCGGGGTCTCTGTTGGTGTGAATGAGGGTGGGGTTCAAGCGGGTTTCTCCATTTCTGGTCTGCGGTGTCGGGCAGGGCGGTCAATAAAGAAGACGAATCAACCGGCAAAAGGATGCAGTAGATCCCGGATATTATTTTTCAGGCGTGCCCCGTGGTACGAAGCAGCAGACCTTGCCGGATTCGTCGAAGCGCACCTGACAGGCCACCTTGAGGTGTTCTCGCAGCCGTTTGCGCGCCCGCTGTATGCGTGATTTTGCTCCGGCGAGGGAGATGCCGAGCCGTTCCGCATACGCGGCCTGGGTCATGCCCTCAAGGTCACAGAGGTGGATCGCCTCGCCATCCTCTGGCGAAAGCTCGGACAGGGCGCGGGGTAGACACTGGGTCAGGGTCGCTACCGCTGCGATCGGTTCGGTATTGTCCGGCAGCTCATCAGCAACCGGATCGGTGGGCCGACATGTCCTGCGATAGTCGATGAGACGGTTGCGGGTAACGCGAAACAGCCACGCCCGGGGCGCGTCAAGCTGGCAGAACCGACTCCCTTCTGCAATCGCTTTCAGAAACGTGTCCTGAAGCAGGTCTTCGGCGATGTCGTGGTCGCCCAGTTGGTGCAGAAGAAAATACCGCAATTCGGTCTCATGCTTGTCCCAAGCCTGAATGACGCAGTTCAGGCCGTCTTGCTCGTGGAAAGTTGTCATCGATATCCCCACAACTGGCAGTGTCCATCACAGGGTACCTCGAATCGACCCGGCAGGCGACGACAATGGATACGGTCGCATCCTCGTTTGTCACCTGAAAGCAGGTGCTTTTTTTGTGCGTTGGTGCCGGAGGCGATCGACCTTGTCGAGCCGGGCCACCGGGCGTTCTCAACGATGGATGGTTAAGGCCTTTTAGTTGACGGACTCGGGACATGGATAGGCGTCTGCATAGGCCTCAACAATCACCAGCGTTGCAGGACGGGGTTGATCTTTAGCCGCGACCTTCGTGAGGTAGCGGATGAGTTCATCGATTGAGTAGCTTTTATTGCGGGGCGGACAAAACAGGGCCGGCTTGTCCTGTTCGATTAGCGTCTGCTGATATACCAGGACACCTTCAATGATGCCCTGAAGATAGTATGTGAGCGCATTCCAGTCCGCACGGCCTACAAATTCGCTGGTCCCGGCCCGGTCTCGTATCGCGAGTGTGTCCTCGACGGTGAGTTCCTGCGCCTGGGCTGCTGTCTGAAGCGCCAAAAATGCAGTGGCTGCAAACGCTGCGATGGTGAGTCGTTTCATAATCAGATATCCCTGATGAGAAAAAAATTTAATGCTTGTATTTTCTGATACACAAGTTTTGCCAAGTTAACCCCTTCATGATATAAATACAACTCTTACTTTAATTTTTTAAAGCAAAGATGGGTTATATTCGTGTCAAATATCAATACATCAAGCCGCCTCGCGACGTTCCTGTCATATATCACTTTGATCGCTGCGATCGCGCTGCCTGTCGCGGCGGCAGCAATATGGTTGTTCTGGAACGAACTGGCGACATACGCCACTGGCAACCTCCAACTTGTCTATGATGTGAGGGGGTTGGGCGTCGGCGCCCGCTTTGCGGGGTTTGCGCTGTTCCTCGCCAGTGCGGCTATCCAGGCGTATGGGCTACTGGGCCTTCGGCAGACGTTTCTCGAAGCAGCGGAGGGGCGTACTTATACGGCGAGCGCCTTGAATGGATTCAGGCGATTTGCCTGGGTTTCACTCATCATGGTCTTTGTGGGAATCGTTCAGCAGACGGGACTGATCGTCATTCTCTCCCTTAGCGATCCATCTCATCAGGGCGCATTGTCAGTCCAATTCGGAACGAGCGAACTGAAAGCGCTCTTCATGGGGTTGCTCCTGGTATTCGTCGCACATGTGTTTGCGGAAGGAAAGCAGGCGAAAGATGAAAACGATGCATTTCTGTAGGTGAATGACCCATGAAGATTGTCATCAACCTTGATGTGATGCTCGCTAGACGCAAAATGCGGCTGAAGGAGCTGGCTGCAAAAATAGGCCTGACGGAACAGGCGCTATCGATGATTAAAACCAATAAGGTCAAGGGTGTGCGCTTCGAGACGTTGGTGAAGATTTGCGACATACTCGACTGCCAGCCCGGCGACCTTCTCGAATTTGTGCGGGAGACGGATGATGAAACGTAAAGTCGTAATCACTTTCGCCATTTTGAGTGCTTTGCTCACGGGGTGCTCCACAATTGATTGGGAAGGGACGGGCAAGGCGTGGCGCGACAGCCTGTGCCGCGAGGAAATACATAAATCCTGTCTGGAGGAAGATCACCTCCAAAGGCCTGACCCTCGATAAAGCGGGTCACGTCCCGCAAATCGCATGTATAAGGCTTCGTGGGTTTCCCTCTGAAGGGGGGGTGCGGGTTTGGCCCCGGACTGAAAGCCGGGGCCGTTAAATCACGCGACTAGTTTGATCTGGCTGTCGCTGTGTCGACCCGTTGCCATATCGTATACAGGCCGGTCAGGCGGATTACGCCAGTCTGCATTTCAGTCTGCAACCATACACCGCCCTGGTGCCAGTCGTTGCAAAAAAACACGCTTGAAAAGACCCTCAAAGCACTGTATGTTGTGTCTCCTCTTAAACAGACACCGCAGATGTTGTGGTGTTGGCAGGGAACCCGGTGCGACTCCGGGACTGACGCGCAGCGGTATTGGGGTACAACGGTTGCTCCGGGACACTGCCCTTTTTAACAAGGGTGGGAAGTCGCAACCGACGGCCACGCCGGACGGCCTTGGTGCCACCGGTCCACCCCTGAAGTCCGAAGACCTGAGAGAGATGCGCCGTATTGGCGCGAGCCTGACCTGCGCGCAACAGGGCCGGGTAGTGCGTGTGTGCATGTGACGTGGGTGCCTGCCGGGTACTGACCTCATGTACCGTCCGCGTTCTTCCCTGTTGTGTGTTCAGGTCCTGATTACAACGACCGTCAGGAGAGACAACATGCAATCCACCCGCTTGGCCCCACCACCCAGCGCTTCTTCGTCGGCAGAGGCCGCCCACACCAGCGGTGAGCCGTCCCGCGTAATCCGTCGAAACGGCAAGATCACCGAGTTTACCCGCAGCAAAATCGTGGTGGCGTTGAGCAAGGCGTTTCTGGCAGTAGAAGGCGAGCAGGCGGGCAACTCCAGGCGGGTCCACGAGGTGGTCGAAGGGCTGGCCGATCAGGTGGTGGCCAACCTGTTCCGGCGTATGCCCGAGGGCGGCACCGTCCATATTGAAGACATTCAGGATCAGGTCGAGCTGGTACTCATGCGCGCAGGTGAGCACAAGGTGGCCGTGGCCTACGTGCTCTATCGGGCCGAGCGGGCCGAGCAGCGCTCTCAGGAGGAGTCGTCACAGGACGGCCAGTCCACGGGCGAGCAGCTTCGCCTCCTCGATGCCAATGGCCAGTCGAAGACGCTCCACAAAAGTGCGCTGG